>PLBX01000400.1:0-5343 GCA_003135495.1 Acidobacteriaceae bacterium
GACAAGGCCGATTGTGTGGTTGTCTTTCCATCCGTTTTGAAGGCCGCTTTCATTGTTGGTGGAAGCTATGGGCGAGGCGCGATGTCCTGCCGCGGTGGTGAAGATTTCAAGGGATCGTGGGGCGCACCCACGATGATGGCGCTCGAGGGTGGCAGCTTTGGCCTGCAAATAGGTGGCGAGGCAACAGACTTTGTGCTGCTCGTAATGAACGAGCGGGGTGCGAGCGGAATTCTCGCCAGCAAAGTGAAGCTTGGAGCCGATGCATCGGTCGCCGCAGGCCCGGTCGGTCGCACCGCTTCGGCAGAAACAGACGCCACCCTGCGTGCGGACATCTTGAGCTATTCTCGCGCCCGCGGCGCGTTTGCAGGTATCTCTCTCGAAGGATCAACTATTCGTCCCGACAATGGCGCCAACCGGCAGATTTATGGACAGAAACTTCCGGCGAAGCAGATCGTGCTGTCCGGGCATGTCGCTATCCCGCCAGCAGCTGAAAGAATGGTTTCCACACTCGAGTCCAGGACTCCAAGACGTAAGCCCTGACCCAGGGAAACCACGTTGGCAGGGGGCCTGCGTGCTATGTGGATGAGTTGTGAGGACGTTGGTATTGACGAAGCAACTGAGATTCTGAGATTCGGTCCGATGTCGCTCAAGCCGAGCTGAGGGGGCCAATTGCAATTACGCGGCTCAAACCAATGGCACTTCCTGGGTTCGCAGATTCTCGTTTGTGTCTGCTGTACAGCGGCAGCTTTTGCAGACCCGGCCTCTCCCTTTAGCCCGACAAATATCTTCGCTCCCGCCTCGACCCCAGCGAAATCGATCTTCGGACTGTCTTTGTTTGTGCTCGCGGTCACAGGCGCCATTTTCTTGGTCGTCTTCACCTTGCTGCTCTACTCGGTCGTGAAGTTCCGGAAAAGAAAGAATGACGATGGACGCGAACCTCCTCAAGTGTACGGCAGCAATCAGGTAGAGCTCGCTTGGACCGTCATCCCGGTCCTTATTGTTGTGGCCCTGTTCATGGCAACGGCGCGGGTGATCGCCAGCGTGCAGAAGACTGCGCGACCTGACAATGCGATCGAAGTCGTTGCCATCGGCCATCAGTTCTGGTGGGAATACCGTTATCCGGGGTTGGGTGTTGTGACTGCGAATGAACTGCACGTGCCGGTTAGTGATGACAATCAGTCGTCGCCGACCTTCATCAAGCTGTTCTCGGCGGATACGGATCACAGCTTCTGGATCCCGCGCCTGGCAGGCAAAACCGATTTGATTCCCAACCATCCGAATAGCATGTGGATCGATCCCCATGAAGCGGGGATTTATCTGGGGCAGTGCGCGCAGTATTGCGGGACACAGCACGCCAAGATGCTGCTGCGCGTCTACGTTCAGCCCCGTGCTGACTTCGATCGCTGGATTCAGGAGCAACGCCAGCCGGCAACCGTGAGTGCTGCTTCTCAAGGACAACGCATATTCGAAACGACTGCCTGCATCAACTGTCACACCGTGGCGGGCACCGTGGCCAATGGCCGCTTCGGCCCAGACCTCACGCACCTGATGAGCCGAGACACCATCGCTGCGGGTGCGGCGAAGAACACGCCGGAAAACCTCCGGCAATGGATTTTAAATCCTGACACCATCAAACCGGGCTCGCTGATGCCGGCAATGCAGTTGAGCGGTCAGGATCTGGAGGCACTAACCACCTACCTGGAGACGCTTCGTTAATGCTATGAGGAGAGCTTTCAATGTCGACTGAGTCCATCGCATGGCCGAGTACGGCCGCAGGCTCTCGCTCCTTTGTCGAGACGCTCCACGAGTGGGTCACAACGGTCGATCACAAGCGGCTGGGCATCCTCTACATCATTTATGCGTTAGTGTTTCTCGTGATTGGCGGAATCGAAGCGACCGTAATCCGAATTCAACTTATCCGCCCGCACAATGACTTTGTTTCGCCCCAGGTCTTCAACCGGCTGTTCACGATGCATGGCACCACCATGATTTTCTTCGTGGTGATGCCCGTTCTGTTCGGATTTGCAAACTACCTGATTCCGCTCATGATTGGGGCGCGGGACATGGCTTTTCCGCGTCTGAATGCTTTCAGTTTCTGGATGACCGCATTTGGTGGGCTTTTCCTGTATTTCAGCGTGGTGGGAGCCAACGGACTCTACGGAGCGGGGAACGCCCCGGATGTCGGCTGGTTTGCTTATGCACCACTCACTTCACAGACGTTTTCCTTGGGACACAGCACCGACTTCTGGACTCTAGCTCTGCTGGTCTCCGGCTTTGGCAGCATCGGCACGGCGATCAACATCGTGGCTACCGTTCTTTGCATGCGCTGCCCGGGAATGACGCTGGCCAAAATGCCGTTGTTTGCCTGGCTCAACCTTGTGATGGCCGGCTTGGTGATCCTCGCCGTGAGTCCGCTGACGGCTGCGCAGATCATGCTACTCGTCGACCGCTACCTTGGTGGACACTTCTTCGACACCCAGGCGGGAGGCTCAGCGGTGATTTGGATGCATTTCTTCTGGATTTTCGGACATCCCGAAGTTTACGTCCTTGTCCTTCCGGCTTTCGCCTTCGCCTCAGAAATCATTCCCGTCTTCTCCCGCAAGCCGATCTTTGGCTATCCGGTGATGGTAGGAGCGACCGTCGCGATCGGGTTCATCAGCATGAGTGTATGGGCCCACCATATGTTCACTGTCGGAATGGGCGCAGCGGCCAACACTTTTTTCGTGATCTCCACCATGGCCATTGCCGTTCCGACCGGCATCAAGATCTTCAACTGGCTGGCGACCATGTGGGGAGGAAAGATCGAGTTCAAGACCCCGATGCTGTTCTGCATCGCCTTCCTTTTCCAGTTTTTGATTGCAGGCCTCACCGGGGTAATGCTGGGTGCAGCACCATTCGACTGGCAATTGGGAAACTCGTATTTCGTGGTTGCGCATTTCCATTATGTAATCGTCGGCGGCATCATGTTTACTCTTTTCGGAGCCTTCTACTACTGGTTCCCCAAGATGTCGGGAAAGATGTACAGCGAGACGCTTGGCAAACTGCATTTCTGGCTTTTCGTAATCGGCTTCCACCTGACTTTCGACTTCATGCATATTCCTGGAATTCTCGGCATGCCGCGCAGGATTTACACCTACGAACCGGGGCGCGGTTGGGACACATGGAACCTGATTGTTACGATCGGGGTTTTCTTCCAGGCTGCGGGCATCCTGGTCTTCCTGGGGAACCTGATTTGGTCTTATTTCCGCGGCGAACTTGCGGACAACGATCCATGGGATGCGTGGACTCTCGAATGGTCGGCGCACTCTCCGCCACCTGCATACAACTTCGCCCTCATACCAACGGTCAAGAGCCGCCGCCCCCTGTGGGACCTTAAGCACCCGGACGATCCGGACTGGAAGTACGAATAGAAGCCGAATGGAAGTACTAATAAAGGATAAAGGCTGATGAGTACGACAACCATCCCGCCAGTAACGGCAGAACTCGAGTGGAATCTTCCTTCGCGGGGACAGGTGGCGATGTATAGCCTGATCACGGCCGAAGCTGCGATTTTCACCATCTTTGTCGTCGCTTATCTCTTTTATATGGGTAAGAGCCTGTCCGGGCCGATGCCCTCGGAAGTTCTCACGCCCCCCATCCTTTATGCGGTCTGTTTACTTTCCAGCAGTTTGACAATTCACTTTGCCGGCAAGAATCTTCGTGACGGAAACGTGCGCAGGTTTGGTGCGTGGTGGCTTCTGACCATTGCGCTGGGCGCGATCTTTCTCTACGGAACAGCTTCAGAATGGCACCGGCTGATTTATAAGGACGGACTCACAATCACCACCAATTTGTTCGGAACCACCTACTACTCACTAGTCGGACTGCATGGCTTTCACGTTGTGATGGGGCTCTTAGGCTTGACCACTGTGATGGTTTTCACCATCTTCGGAATGGTGCAGCGAGAGCATGCCGAGCGTATCGACGTCCTGTCTCTCTATTGGCATTTCGTGGACGCAGTTTGGGTTGTGGTCTTCACCGTCGTTTATGTGATTGGGCGTTGATTGGAAAGCAAGTGATTGGAAAACAAGTGTATGGAAACCAACATGAGCATAGACACACTTGCGCGACCTGACACGCGAACAGAAACAATAGAAATGCCAGCGCCTACTGCCTGGCCGATCATATTGGCGTTCGGGCTAACTTTGGTTTTTGCAGGCATGGTCACTAGTTTATCGGTGAGTCTGCTTGGTGCGATCCTGGCCGTAACGGGATGCATTGGATGGTTTCGCGAAGTTTTGCCGCATGAGAAACATGAAACTATTTCCGCGATCGAGACTATTAGACCCGTCAGTACACGTCGTCCGCGAGTCGCGGCAGTCAAGTGGATGACAGAAGAACTACACCGGGCGCGATTGCCGCTCGAGGTCTATCCCGTCAGAGCGGGTGTAAAGGGTGGCATGGCGGGAAGCGTCGCTATGGCGCTTCTGGCAGTCACGTATGGAATTATCAGCGGGCGCGGCATGTGGTACGCAATCAATGTTCTCGCCGCGGGATTTTTTCCTGGCAGGCATCCGCTATCGCAGATCGGCGAATTTCAATGGGACTCCCTGCTCATCGCGAGCGTCGTCCACCTGCTCGTTTCCTTAAGCGTTGGACTTCTCTACGGCGCGATGCTACCGATGCTCCCACGGCGCCCGGTTCTTCTGGGCGGCTTGATAGCACCTATTTTGTGGTCGGGTTTAGTCCATAGTTTTATTGGACTTATCGATCCAATCCTCAACCAACAAATCGACTGGCTGTGGTTCGTGTTTTCACAGGTCGGCTTTGGGATCGTCGCAGGTATCGTAGTCTCCCGACAACAGCGGATACCAACTCCGCAACATCTTCCCCTTGCTGTTCGCGCGGGGTTTGAAGTGCTCGCACGCTTCGATCAGAAGAATGGCGGAGAGCCCCGATGATGAACCGCAACGCCACCTGTTCCGCTCTCGCGATTATCGCCGTAGTCGCGTGTGTGGCTTGCAGCGATTCTCGCGGCCGTCCTTCTCCAGACTCAGTCGCTATTCGCCCCGATCAGGTAGTCGACTTCCGTGTTCTTTATGGACAAAACTGCGCCGCGTGTCACGGGTTGAATGGTAAGGGAGGCGCGGCGATCGCATTGGCCGACTCAGTTTTTCTTGCCATTGCTGACGATGCCGCCATTGGCCACACCATCAGCAACGGAGTGCCCGGCACTCCAATGCCCGCCTTCGCAGAGAGCGCAGGCGGCATGCTCACCGGCAAACAGGTCGATGCGATTGTCCGAGGGATACGGTCGTGGGCGAAACCCGAAGTGTTGGGCAACGTTACGCCACCTCCGTATGC
>PLBX01000400.1:5409-8741 GCA_003135495.1 Acidobacteriaceae bacterium
TGCCTGGCCATCCCATCTCTGCACAAGAAATCTCTGACGTTGTGGCATGGCTGGCTGCCCAGCGTCCAAAACTTCCTGGCCAGATGGAAGCAAATGCACTGGGTCGTGTTGAGAAAGGACTTCCATGATCCGCACCGAAATGTCGAGACGTGCGCTGCTGGTGAAACTGGGATTGCTATTTAACGGTGTTGTCGCCGCCATTTTGGCTGTGCCCATCGTGCGGTACTTACTGTCGCCAGCCATCCGTGAGCGAAAACCTGGCTACGAGTCATGGCTCTCTTTGGGCGGCCTGGATCAATTCCCTGCCGGTCAGACTCGGCTCGCAACCTATCGAAATCCCGTGGTCAATGCCTGGGATGGCAAGACTGCGGACATCGCTTGCTGGGTTCGCAATCTGGACGGTCAGAGCTTTCAGGTCTTCGCGGTGAACTGCGCCCACCTTGGATGTCCGGTTCGCTGGTTTCCCCAGTCGAGCTTATTCATGTGCCCGTGTCACGGCGGGGCCTACTATCAGGATGGTTCCCGCGCCTCTGGGCCTCCGGAACGCGGACTGTTTCAGTACGGCTATAAGATCGAAGACGGAAAACTTCTCATCAAGGCTGGCGAAATGCCAACTCCCGGCCGTGCCGCCAACACAACGCGCGGAGGGACGGCATGCGCCCGATCGACAAACTTGCAGACTGGTTCGATCTGCGGTTGCAGATGGGCACGTCGATTCGCAACACGGCCGAGCACCCGGTTCCGCGTGAAACCGCCAGCTGGTTCTACGTTTTCGGCAGCGCTGCGCTTATGTGCTTCATGGTCCAGATTGTCACTGGCATATTGCTCGCGCTGATTTATGTGCCGTCTGCAGGAGAGGCTTGGAGCAGCCTCCAGACTCTGAATCATGGCGTCGCTTTAGGCTGGTTTATTCGAGCTTTGCATGGCTGGGGCTCGAACTTCATGATCGCCGTTGTTTTGATTCACATGATCCAGGTCTTCCTCTTCGGAGCCTACAAATTTCCCCGCGAGCTCACCTGGGTAGTTGGCGTATTCCTATTACTCGTGACTCTTGGCATGGCCTTTACCGGCCAGGTATTGCGCTTCGACCAGGATGCCTACTGGGGATTGGGTATCGGGGCATCGATCGCCAGCCGCGTCCCGGTGATTGGGCCTTGGACAGTAAACCTGATGCTCGGCGGTCCGATCATTGCCGGCGCAACGCTTTCGCGATTCTTCGCGCTGCACGTTTTTGTTGTCCCGGGATTGCTCATCGCCTTCGTTGGTCTGCACCTGCTTATGGTGCTGAAATTGGGAATCAACGAATGGCCTATGCCGGGACGCGTCGTCCGGCGCGCTACTTATTTGCAGGAATATCACGAGCTGACGCACAAGCAGGGTGTGCCGTTTGTGCCGAACGCAGTCTGGAAGGACATACTGTTCTCCGGCTTCATTCTTCTTTCAATCGCTGCGTGTGCGGTCTATTTTGGCCCCTTCGGTCCAAGCGGCCAGCCCGACCCAACGATCATTCAAACCGCGCCACATCCAGATTTTTTCTTTTTATGGCTGTATGCATTGCTGTCCTTCCTTCCGCCGTCATCGGAGACGCCGATATTACTAATTGGCCCGGCCGTCGGGCTGATTGTGCTGCTCGCACTTCCCTTCGTCGCGGGTGAGGGCGAGAAGAGCTGGAAACGCAGGCCAATTGCTGTCTTGTCGGTTCTGCTGATCGCGGTGACGCTGGGAACGTTCACGCATCTCGCGCAGCACGCGCCGTGGAGCCCAGTGATGGACGCCTGGAGCAGCCAGCCGATTCCTTTACAGTACTTGACCGGACGCACTGCGCTTGAGCGAAGAGGGGCTCTGGTATTTCAGGAGAAACAATGCCGTAACTGTCACTCACTCGATGACAATGGAGGCCAGCGCGGACCGGCTCTGGACAGTGTTGCTGTGCACCTTACTCAAGACCAACTCATCCGGCAAGTGATCCAAGGCGGAGGCAATATGCCTGCCTATGGAAAAAATTTGAGCCCGGCGGAAACAACTGCGCTCGTGGCCTTCCTTGAGACGCTCCATCCTGCTCGGCAAATGCCAGCGCGAGACGCTTCCCACGCCTCGATAATTGGAGCAAGCGCCGAGCAACCGCGCTCTCCTGGGCCCTGAAGGATATCCATGTTGGCAATCCGATTATTCCTCGTTGCGACTCTAGTCCTGGCTGAGCTGTCGTACTTGCGGGGATGGTTTCAACTTAGAACTTCCGGTAAGAACGCGATTTCGAATTGGCATCTTGGTGCTTTCACGTGTGGAGTGATGTTTGTCGGGGCCGCAGTCAATCCGCCGATTGCGACTTTAGATCATAGGCTGCTGTGCATGCACATGGTCCAGCACCTTCTGCTGATGACGATCGGCCCTGCATTAATTCTTCTCGGCAACCCATTTCTGTCAATCGAGCGCGGCCTCCCATTGAACTTCGCTCGTTCCGCCCTGCGCCCGTTTCTGCGTTGGGCTCTGATGCAACGGCTCGGAAGAGTTCTGAATCAGCCCGTGTTTTGTTGGCTCATTGCGACGGCCGTATTGCTGGGCTGGCATTTGCCGCAAGCCTTCGATCTTGCGATGCAATCGGAATCATGGCACGCAATCGAAAGCTTAAGCTTCTTCGCGGCCGGACTTTTCTTCTGGACGCCCGTGATTCGGCCTTGGCCGATGAAGGCTCGGGGGGCGCAGTGGACTATTCCTGTGTATCTTTTCCTGGCGACCTTACCTTGCGATGCGTTGTCGGCATTTCTTACGTTCTGCGGACGCGTTATTTATCCTCACTATCTTCATCAGCAGCGACTTCTCAATTTTTCAGCACTTCAAGATCAGGAAACTGCGGGCGCTTTAATGTGGGTTTTCGTAACTTTTGCTTACTTGATTCCAGCAGTGGCTACCACGATCCAAATCCTCTCGCCATCTAGTGCCTACTGTCAGCAGGAATCGTCAAACGACGGATATAGCGCGGACGGAGTGGCAGCCCACACGTCGCCACCCATCTCAGCGGAGCCGGCATAAACATTGCGATTGAACGCATCGTTATTACTACCGCGGATTATCACCGCGCAGGGGCGGACGATGAGCACCGCTCTCGGGGGTGCCGCTCCGAGCGCCGCATTCTCCGGTGAATTAACAATTTGAAGAAGAAGAGACCCCTTAGGCGACTGCTTTCTTCATGGACGCTGCGGCTGCTGGCTTGGCAATGCCTTTCCTGAGGAAGTTCACCAACTCGCGATTTACTTCGTCGGCATGAGTCCAGGTGATGCAGTGCGGTCCGTTCTTAACCGTGACCAGACTGGCTCCTTTGATCAGTTTGGCGG
>PLBX01000430.1:0-9386 GCA_003135495.1 Acidobacteriaceae bacterium
CTTCCGCCTCGAAAACTGAACTCTCCTCCGAGGTGGAGCCCCTCCTGCTTGAAGTCGCCGACGTGGTGAATACCACGCTCGACCTTGAAACCACACTGAAGCGGGTGGCGGAACTGGTACGTAAAGTCATCGACTACGAGATTTTTGCCATCCTGCTGCTGAATGAGCAGCGCCAGGAATTGTACGTTCGCTTCCACGTGGGATACCCGGACGGTCTCGCCGACCGGTTGCGCATAAAAGTTGGTGAAGGGGTAACTGGCCGCGCGGCGCAAACTCGGCAGCCCGTGCTGGTGGCCGACGCGACGCGGGAGTCGTTCTACCTGGAAGGGGTTCCGAACGTTCATTCGGAGCTGGCCATCCCGTTGATCGTAAAAAATCGGGTGATTGGCGTAATTGATATTGAGGCGCGCGAAAAGAATTACTTCACCGAAGAACATAAGCGCCTGCTCACGTTGATTGGGTCGCGCATGGCGGTCGGCATTGAGAATGCTCGATTGCATACGCGGGTGACGCGACAGGCTCGCACGCTGCTTCTGTTGAACGAGATTGCCCGCGAGCTCACGTCGATTCTGAATCTTGATGAGCTGCTCAAACGCATTGCCGAGTTGCTGAACCGCCTGATCGACTATCAGATGTTCAGCATTCTGCTGATGGATGCGACGGGCGAGAAATTGCAGCACCGATTCGCGCAGCGTTTTCAGGAACGGCTGCACTTGAAGCATGACATCCGGCTGGGCGAGGGCGTGGTGGGGTACGCGGCGCAAATGAAGGAGGGCGTTCTTGTTCCTGACGTTGCCAAAGATGCGCGCTACATCGCGGTGAATCCCGAGACCAAATCGGAGTTGGCGGTGCCTCTGATTTATCAGGAAAAAGTAATTGGCGTTCTGGATCTGGAGCACACCAAGCGCGACTATTTTACAGAGGATCACAAGCGAGTACTCACGACGCTGGCGGCGCAACTTGCAATCGCCATCGAAAATGCACGGTTGTACGAGCAAATCGAGCGGCAAGAGAAGCGCCTGGAGAGGGATTTGGCGCTGGCGCGCGAACTGCAATTTCGCCTGCTTCCCCCTTCCCTGCCACAGATGCGCAATCTGGAGGTTGCGGCGAAATTTGTTCCGGCGCGCGCTATTGGCGGCGATCTCTACGATTTTGTTCCTTATTCGCTGTCCCGGCTCGGCATTGCGATCGGCGACGTGAGCGGTAAGGGCGCGCCCGCCGCCATCTATGCCGCGCTGGTCAGCGGCATCATGCGCTCGCATGCTCCGATCGAACCGGGGCCAGCGGAGATGCTTTCGGCGGTTAATTTGTCATTGGCGGAGCGCCGGATCGCGGCTCAATTCGTCTCCATCATCTATGCCGTTTGGGACGATGAGAACCGGGCGCTAACGGTTGCGAATTCGGGATTGCCGCGCCCTATCTATTGCCACGACGGCACGGTTGAATTTGTCGAGGCTACCGGGCTTCCGCTTGGACTGTTCGATGAAGCGGATTACGACGAGTTCAGTTTTAAGGCGAAACCCGGCGACATGTTCGTTTTCCATAGCGATGGCATTCTCGATGCTCGAAATCGCGACGGACATTCTTTTGGAACGCATCGTGTGGCGACGATCGTTGCTGACTGCGCAACGAAGTCCGCGGACTGCGTGGTGCGTGAGATCTTTAAGGCGGTTACGGCGCATGCCGCCGGCGTCGAAACCTTCGACGATCAAACTGTGGTAGCCATTAAAGTGAAAGCCGATCCGGGCAAGCGCAAGTGAAACCGGCGCGCCACTCGCAAACTCTTCGGTCCCCGGCACTCGCGTATGGGGGCGCTACTTCTGACGCGACTCCCGGTATTACTCGCAACGAAGAACTTTATTGCGAAGCGGTCGCTCTGCGGAGCCTTGCCACTCGTCATGGCACCCCGCTTTACGTCTATTCCGCCGCAATGATTCGTGCGCGCCTGAAGGCGTTCGCGCGCGCGTTTCGCGGCGTGCCCCACACCCTTTGTTATTCGGTAAAAGCAAACTCAACGCTTGGGATTCTTAGGCTGGTGGCTGGCGAAGGTGCCGGGTTCGACGTGGTTTCTGGCGGAGAGTTGCAACGAGTTCTGCGCGTAAATCGAAAGGCAGCGGGCAAGGTTGTGTTTTCCGGCGTAGGCAAGACGGCGGCGGAAATGGAATTGGCTTTGCGCTCAGGAATAATGCTCTTCAACATCGAGAGCGCTTCAGAATTAAATTTGCTTGCCGCAACCGCTGCTCGTTTGAAGAAACAGGCGGCGATTGCGATCCGCGTGAACCCTGATGTCTCGGCAAAGACCCATCCTTATATTTCCACCGGTCTGCATCAACACAAATTCGGCGTGCCGATTCTTGAGGCGCAAACGCTTTATGAGCGAGCGGCCAAACAGCCTACCCTGAAAGTTGAGGGCGTGAGCGTTCACATCGGTTCGCAGATTACAGATGTCGGGTCATTTCAAGAATCGATGGAACGAGTGGCTGATTTGGTCCGCACTCTGCGGGAGCAGGGACATGACATTCGATATATCGACGCCGGCGGCGGCTTAGGAATTTCTTACGAAGGAGCGCAAGGAAGTTTTGAAAAACAAATCGGGGCATACGCGCGGGCAGTCACGGCACCTCTTCGTGGATTGAGGCTGCACTTGCTGCTGGAGCCAGGACGCTCTATCGTCGGGCCTTCTGGCGTGCTGCTGACTCGCGTTCTGTATCGTAAAACTAATAATCGAAAAAGGTTTTTGATTGTCGATGCGGCGATGAACGATCTCTTGCGCCCTTCGCTCTATGGCGCGTATCACGAAATCGTCCCAGTGGTGCGCGGATCGCGCGAAATCGAGATTACCGATGTAGTCGGGCCTATCTGCGAGACCGGGGACTTTTTTGCCCGCGACAGAAAACTTTCCTTGACCAGCGAAGGTGATCTCCTGGCAATTCTTGATGTCGGCGCCTACGGATCGGTCTTGGGATCGAACTACAACACTCGCGGACGGGCCGCGGAAGTCTTAGTGGATGGCGCAAAAGTTCGCGTGATTCGAAAGCGCGAAAGCGTCGAAGATCAAATGAGATTGGAAGCCCGCTAGACCAAAGGGAGCAACGGGCACGCCGCCCGTCGCGAAATGCTGAAATTCTCCGCCGATCAAATCTCTTACGGCGCATCAACCACGCAGCGAAATCCGATCGTTCCGGCGCGATCATTTCCGGGAGACATCAATAGATATTTCTGATGTTGATCCAAGCGGTAGGTTTGTGGAAAGTACCAGATCGAACCAACCGGCTGATACGCTGCGCCACCACGAAGAATTGCGGCTCGAGTACGCGGGTCGCGATATTCGTCGGTCCATTGCGATACGCTGCCGATTAAATCGAGCACGCCGAAGGGACTTGCGCCTTGGGGGAAAGCGGTAACGTCATCCAAGGGATGCATCGCGGGCCCGGAATCTACCGGAGAAATATTCTGCGCTGCCCACTCATTCCCCCACGCATATGCGCGGCCGTCGGTGGATTGCGCGGCATATTGCCACTCCCATTCATGCGGGAGGCGCTTATGGGCCCAGGCTGCATAGGCGCGTGCATCTTCGATGGAGACCCAGGTTACGGGCTTGTTGCCCCAACCTTCCGGGAAACTGGTTCTCTGCCCGCTCTGACCATCGATCCACGCGCGCAGAAAGTTGTGATCGTCTTGGGGATGATAGTGGGTTGCATCTAAAAATTTCTTGAACTCAGAATTCGTCACCGGCGTGCGATCGATGTAAAAACTGTGCAGATGCATGCGATGTCGATGGAAACGACGCGCGCTATCTTCCCATGGATACTGCACATCAACTCCAGGATCGTTGCCGCCCTCAATTTCAATGCCGCTGACCTGGAAGTCGTAGTCACCTTCTGGAATGCGCGCCATGCCTTCGGGCGCTGAAGGTGCCGACTCGGTCGCGGTGATCTCGACCAAGGTTTGCGGCACAGCTTTCCATTCTCGCGAATAGCTGGCCAGTGGGCGCTTGGAGCGCTCGGACATATAGGACAGCAAATTCCGCAGGCTGTCGTCCGGCTTCTGGTTTGTTGCGAGGATTGCTCCGTAGCCCAAGCCTTCAAGATTGAAGCTGAGAGTGGCCTTGCCGTTCGCAGCGCTTCTTTCAACCGAGGCTGTCAATTCCGTTCCGTGCCAGAGATCGTAGTAACGCATTCCCGGTTCGTTTGGAACTTCAAGCTCTGCGCTGGAGACGTCGTATTCGTTTCGATTGACCATCGTCCACAGATTAGATCGTGTGGCGACGGGGCATAGCCCCGCCACCACACAAGCGTCGTTGTTTCGCGAAAACCGACTGGCGAAGACCCCGTTTTGCAAGACCGGCGCGTGCGGCTCCCAATCGGGGCTTATTAGATAGTCGGCCATGGCGCGCTCGATGCGCGTGAACCTTAGAATGGCTTCGGCATCATGAGCAGTATTTCCATACCAGAAGCCCCAGAGATTTTCGAGCGTCGCATATCCCTGGCCGTTGAAGAATGCGTGCTGCAAGCTGTCGGTTTTATCGCGCGTGTAACGATCGGTGACATTTACGGTGTGGCGCGGCTCCAGCCATTTGTTCTTGCTGACCATGGGAATGAATGGATACTGCTTCCCTTCCCACGTGACCCAGTCGTTCCAGCTGAGATTGGTCCAGGCGAGTGAAGCGTCGCGAGGTTGGAACTGAGGCTCGAGCGCCAGGGGATGGCCGATTGCGTCCGAAGCCTCGCGAAAGCCGGGAGGCACGCTCTCGAGCGTGTCGAAGTTAATGCCGTCGGCGTCAATGTCTTTCAGGAGCTTTGCCATAACTGTTGCGGCATCGGCGCCTTCGTTCCTCGTGCCTACATCCCACGCTAGCAGCGGAAAAAATACTCGTACGTGGTGCGCGTGAAACTGTTCGACCATGCCGCGCACGCCGGCGATGCCGCCGGGAAGATCGCGCAGCATATCGAATTGATTTCGATCGTCAACGCCAAGATTGGGATAGACATGCCAGATAAGAACGGCGTCGATCGGGCCGATGCGGCTCTCGGTCTCCGAGAGGAAGCGGTCGACGGTGTATTCGCGCTTCTCAGGATCGTAGAGGCTGCGGTCCCAGATAAGCAGCTGTATTTGAGAGAAGATGCGCTGCGTCCACTGCAAGTCAGGGCGGTCGAATTGCGCGCCGTCATAGCGCAAGAGAGTGCGGCGATCGCGGCGCCATGCTTTTAAGCCTTCGAGCCAACTCGAGTGATCAGATGGCGACGCGGGACCCGAAAAAAAAACTTCGGCCGGCGGAGGAGGTTCGGTCAAGTTCATGACTCCGGTGTGGGAGACGAGGTCGTGGCGCGGCTTCCATTCGTCGGCGAATGAAAGGGTGCTAGTGAAAAGGAGCGCTATGACGACGAGAATCCCAAAAGCAACCAGACTTGGTTTCATGAATCCTTATTCTACTTAGTCGAGCTCTTTAGTTTTGAATTGCCACCAAGAAAGAAAGCTGAGGCAAAACGACTTTGCCTCAGCTCGAGTTTCAGGCCGGTTTCAGATTTGCTCTAGAAATCAAGCCTTAAAGCAAATTGAATCACGCGCGGGTTATTGACGGTTCCATAGATGGCGCCAAAAGTCGAAATGCTGCTAAGGTCCTGCATTCCAGTTGGGCCACCGGGGAGATAGAACTGAGCGTGATTGAACAAGTTGAAGAACTCAGCTCGGAACTGGAGAACGTAGCTTTCGTGAAGTTGGAAATTCTTGAAAGCTGAAAAATCCGTATTCACGAAACGAGGGCCGTACAGCGGCGCACGCGAAAGCGGGCTAAGTTCGCCGGAAGGCGCGTGATCGTAGGCGCAGGGATTGAACCAAGCCGCGGTCGTATGCACTGCCGACGGAGCGATTCCACCTTGAGACACAAGAGCGTGGCACAAAGGATTCGAGTTGGCCATTACGACGCCCGGAGTATACGGGTCCGAGATCTGAACCGGACGATTCAGACTGCTTCCGTTCCATTGGAAATTCGTGCCGGTGCCGTTGGCACTGTCTGTGAGGAACAGCGGGAATCCGGAAGTTACTTTTTGAATCACGTTGACGTGCCAACCTCCAGCGATTGTGTTGGGAACTGCGCTCCAGTCGCCGCCGTAGCGCTTTCCTTTGCCAAAGGGCAAGTCATACAGGACGCTGGCTGTGAATTGGTCGTTCAGATTGAGCTGGGAGAGACCCCAGTCCAACTTCCTGGTGCCGGGCAACGGCCAGTACAGAGCGCCAGGAAAAGTGCCATCGCCGTCGGGCATGCCGCTATCAAAGGTACGCGCCCAAGTGTAGCCGAGCAGCGCATAGAGACCGTGGCGGGAGCTCTTCGTCTCGGCTTTGATTTGCAGGGAATCGTACTGCGCCCGTCCCCCGTCGGAAATATTCTGCACGTTGACGAATTGGTTGGCTTGGTAAGGCGCGACGAACGGAGTTCCGCCCGGCAGGCAACCCAGCGTGTAGCCGGAGACTGTTCCGCAAGCCGCCGGGGAGTTGAGATTCATGTTCAGCCCGTAGAACAAAATGTGGGTGCTGCGAGTACCAGCGTAGCCAGCCGTGAGAACAACGTTTCCCGGAAGCTGGTGCTCGATATTCAAGTTGAACTGCTGCACCATCCCTTGCTTGAAATTCGAGTTCTGGGAGAGCAGCGATCCGGTGAACGAGTCTGGATTTGGAGGGGCAGTGAACGGCTGGAGGTTCGGTTGTGTGAAACCGTACTTGAGCCCGCAGTTCGAAGCCGAAGCGCCCGCCGCGAAATTTCCGAATGGGCATGGGTTGGCAGGACCGAACGCACTGGCCGGGCCGAAGCCGAATTGATCAACCTCGGCGTAGTAAGGAGGATTTTGCCAAAGCCCCTGGGCACCCTGACTCCAACCTGAATCGTGGTAGATCGCATAACCGGCGCGGATGGCTGTGGTCTGGCTGCCAAATGGTTTCCATGCGATTCCGATGCGCGGCTCTATAGCGGTCTTGTCGAATTGAATGCCCACGTTTCCATTGCTGCGGACGCAATTGGTGCAACCATTGAATGGAGCATTGCCCGCGATAAGAAATTGTTTTGTGGGCCAATCAAAATTAGCTTGGCGATTTTGAGCCTCTGTGATCGGAGTCACGAGAGCCCACGCCACCCCGAGGTTGACGGTGAGATTGCTGGTGACGCGCCAATCGTCCTGCACAAAGGGACGGAACATCTTCCAGCGACGACCAGTGGTGGCTCCGTAAAACGTCTGGTCATGAATCGCACCATAAGGCTGTCCGAGGAGCAGGTCGGCGGCGTTATCGCCGGTGAATCCACTACCTACCAGGAAGTATCCGTCCTGAAAGCCGTTGGTCATGACGTTCATTTGATTCAGACGTATTCCGATGCCGGCTCGGATATCGTGCTTGCCGCGAATCATGTCAAACGTATCGTTGAATGTGAACACGTTTGTGCCGCCCTGGAACGGAGCAAACCCGCGATCGCCCAAAGACCAATAGCTGCTCATCTGCGTCGAACTAAGTCCGCAGCTTAGGCAATCCTTGGTGGACTGGGTCAATCCCGGAAGGGCTCCAGGGCACTTACTGTTAAGGTCGGCGCCCACGATGCCAAGAATGGCTGCTTTGCAAATCGTTCCGCCAAATTCCCCGAACGATGTGATGTGGTTGAAGATCCGGTTGTAGCCGACAGCCGCCTGATTGATGTTGTTCGACGAGAAGATATGAGTTTCAGACACTACAACGTTGCGCCCGTGATTGCTGATGAGCTGGTTGCTGCCAAATGGATTCTGTTCGGCCCACGTTGGCGAACCGCCGGGCACATACAGGTTCGCCTGGTCGTAACTGAAGCGCGCGAAAGCCGTGTCTTTGTTGGAGAAGTTGTGATCCAGACGAATCGTGGCGTTGCCCTCGTTCAGACTCCTCACGGGAACGTTGGAGTAGTTGATTCCGTTCGAAATCGTGTTGCCTCCGACCGGATAGAGATTGATCATGGCAAGCCCGATTGGATCGGCTAAGCCGTAACCTGTGGGGCCGCCAGTGGTTGGAATTTTATTGCAGTTCGTACCGACCACTTGGGCTCCGCCTGTAAGCACAGCGGTGGGATTGCCTGATACATCACATTGAAACGGGCCACCCGTGTAAGGGTTTGTAAGAAGTCCCGGAAAGGCGGGGTTGGAGTTAGTGATGAATGGATCGTTGGTGAAATCGCCGCCCATCTCGGCTGCGGTTGGCACTAATCCAGAAAACGGGATGCCATGCCGTTGCCGCTTGGCTTCGTAGTTCACAAAGAAGAACGTTTTGTCTTTCTGGATCGGTCCACCGAATGCGGCGCCAAACTGATTGAGATTGAATTGCTCCTTGAAGGCAGCGAAGTAACTCTTGGCGTCAAACTTGGTATTCCGCAGGTACTCGTAAAGAGCTCCGTGAAACTGGTTGCTGCCCGATTTTGTCGTTACCAACACGGTTGGACCCGCGCGCGTTCCGTACTCGGCCGAGTAGTTGTAAGTCNNAGCCAATCGGTGCTCTGGGCGCGCGATCCTCCAACGGAGAGCGAGTAGGTTCCGCGGGCAGATGTTTCGCTGCTGGCCGCGCCATTGAAAAAGCTGTTGGGATTCGTTTCCTGCGTTGTTCCAGGCGTGAGTGTGGCCAATTGCACGAAGTCGCGTCCGTTCAACGGAAGGTCCGCCACCTGTTCGGAGGTAATGACTTGTCCGAGAGACGGGTTCGTGGTTTCAACCGCCACTTCCGTCGCGGTCACTTCCACGGTCGATGACACGGATGCGGGGTTGAGTGAAAAATCCACTTCGCGCTGCTCATCAACTTGCAGGCGAATGTCTTTCTGCTCGGTGGTTCGAAAGCCCTGCGATTTCACCTGGATGGTGTAGAACGCCACTGGGAGCAGCGGCGCGAGATAGTGTCCTGAGTCGTCAGTCTTGACTTCGCGAGTCATGCCGGTGCCCTGCGAGATTATTTCCACGGCGGCGCCGGAGATGACGGAGCCACTCTTGTCGGATACGGTTCCCGAAATACTGCCGTTTGCCTGACCGAATGCCAGCGGGCAGAGAGTCAACAAGCCACATAGAATTGCCACGAGCAGCGCTTTGGTTCTCAGCATCGATTCCACCTTTGAATCCATTTGCTATTTTTCCTGTTGCGGAGCTAACGTCGGGACGCGTTCCCACCAAGCGAACCCGCCACGGACAGGGAAACGGGAATTTTTACGAATGGGCCATATAAATAGATTAGGTGCATAAAGTCAAGAGTTTTGTAAGACTTCGGGAAGGAAGAAGCGAGCTGGAAACAGGATTCAGTTTTTCATAAGGGCTATGCTTTCACATATTCCCGTGAAGGCTAATAGGCAGTGCGGCGCGACACGGCGATCGACTTCGAACCTTCCAATTTCAATAGAA
>PLBX01000430.1:9414-13188 GCA_003135495.1 Acidobacteriaceae bacterium
AATTGTTGGTGACGGGGGACACCCGTCTTACGATTGGAAATTTATGGCTTCAGCCGTTTGCTTTCGCCACCAGCAAAATCCCCACACAGTAGAAGACAAACATCAGTCCCAAATACATCTTTGCTTTGGATGGGGCGCCGGCAAATTCTTTCCAGGCGAGAACTCCCCACAGGGCGGCCACCATGGGAGCGGATTGCCCAATGGCGTAGGAGATAGCTACTCCGGTGAAGCTCGCCGCCACGAGATTGAAGACCATGCCAATACCCCAGATAAATCCGCCAAGCAACCCTAGCGCGTGGCCGGACATTGGTCCGCTGAAGTATCCGGTAAAATTCACGGGCTCGCCGACCAACGGCTTTCTCATGAAATAAATATTCCAGATCAGGCAGGAAAGAAGCGCGCCAAGCGTGAGGAACACGGCAATGCTGTACGGACCGAGGGTGTTGCCCTTGGTCATGGCGCGCGCTACAAAGGGCGCCCAGAGCCCCATCAGCACGCCAGAGACGATGCAGACCGTGATGCTCTTTTTCGAAATTGAACGTCCGGCGATCACCAGGCTGCCGTAGGCTTTTCCGTCCATGATGACGGCGATTAGCGCGCAGACTACGCCTGCCGCTAAGAGCGGCCCGTTGCCTTTCGGCTGCAAGGCATAACTCGAAATGACGCCGACCACAAGCGCGATGCCGATCGATACCGGGAACGCAATCGCGAGGCCAGCCATATCAATCGCAGCCACCAGCAGCAGATTGGCGAGATTGAAAATGGCGCCTCCCACCATGGTTGACACAATATTTTGCGTGTCGGCAGAGTGAACATTGTTCAGAAACCGGGCAGGATCGTTGCTGGGACCCGTGCTTCCCATGGTCAGCGCAAGAATGAGCGATATGAGAAAAATGCCGACCGCATAGTCCCAATAAAATAATTCGAAGCGATAATTCTTGACGCCCTTGTAGGTATTGGCCCATGAGCCCCAGCAGATGGCGCTCGTAATCATCATAAAAAGTGCGATGCCCAGACTGTGGGGAGTAAACATTCAATCTCCTAAAACGGTATCGCTGAAGCGATACCCTGATACGAATTCTCTATTTTCCGCGAATCCTGGAAACGAATAGTTGCAGAAAACGGTCAGCTTCGACCTCGACGCATACTTTCGCGTTGGGCTGAACTTTGTCGACGCCTTCCACCATGTAGCGGTCGCCGTGCAGCACGTTGCGCTCGATCGAATTGCGTCGATTCGCCACCGTCTCGCCGCGCGAGAATTCTCCTCGTGTTTCGACATCGACGTGCATCGGCGGCGCTTTTACGAGGCTGGCGTCGATCGCGACTCCAACCGCCAGAGGATCATACATCGGAGTGCCATCCGAGCCGAACTGCGCCGAAAGATCAACCAGAAAGTGCGCCACCTTGTAGATAAAATCGTTGACTGGGCCGTGCGTGCGGCCTAGCTGCTCCAGGTATTTCGAAGAGAGCAATGTTTTGTCACCTATGTCCATCCCAACCATGGTGAGCGGCCAGCCAGCCTGAAATACAATCTGCGCCGCTTCCGGGTCGTTATAGATATTGGCCTCAGCGGCAGCCGTGGAATTGCCGCCGTTGATCGACCCTCCCATAATGATCACCTCTTTTACCAGAGGGACAATCGATGGGTCTTTCTCGACCGCCAGCGCGATGTTCGTGAGCGGCCCAACCGGGACGAGCGTAATCTCGTGCGGAGCGGCGTGCACCATCTCGATGATCAGATCCGGGCCAAAGCGAGAGTCGACTTTGCATTTGCTCGGAGGCAATTCGATATTGGCCAGTCCGTTCTTGCCATGCCAGAATTCGGCCGTGATCAGCTTCTGAAAAAGCGGATGCTGCGCTCCGGCGGCAACTGGAATATCGCAGCGGTTAGCCAGCGACAACATTCGCAGCGCATTCTCCAGACCTTGTTTCGCGGTCACATTGCCCGGCACAACCGTCAGGGCGCGCACGTCTAACTCTGGCGAGTTCAGAGCCAGCATGATCGCCATGGCATCGTCGGTGCCGGGATCAGTATCGATGATAACTTTTTTCCCCGCGCTGAAAGCGGGGATCGCCAGCATCATTACGATAGAAGCTGAGAGAACTGCGGCTAGACAAGAATTACGGCGAACTCGAAAATAAATAAGCGGGTTAATCAGAACGGCCTCCGAATGACATTCTTAAAAAAGTTGGAATCGGGCCGTAGCCTAGTCGGGCCACGGCGCACTGTCAAGGCGAAAGCAGAATTCGCTTTCCGTCACCGCTGCCGTACAATTATCAGCGACGTACGTCTTGCTGGAGTCAGTGTAAGCTCCAATGAATCTGTGTAGAGACGCGGCTTGCCGCGNNGGGCAAGCCCCGTCTCTACAGATAAAAGTTATGAAACGTAGCGAATCTTCTAAGGTCGCGATTCAGGCGTCGCAGGTTGACGGGGAGATCGCTCGTCTTTCTGGGCATCCGCTCTTGCTGAATCGCGGCATTCCTCTGAACCTCGACTGGGTGCGCGATGTGCGCGTCAACACTAGTGCTGTCGAGCGCCGCGCTCAATCTCACGTCGCCCGGCGAACCGTGAAAAAAGAATGGCAGGCGGCTTGGCTTCTGCGGGCGATCACCTGCATGGACCTGACAACTCTATCCGGCGATGACACCGAAGAACGCGTCCGGCGGCTATGCGCCAAGGGACGGCATCCCCTTCAGCCCGAGCTCGAAAAAAATCTTGGCATCGAAGAGTTGCAAATCAAAGTCGCCGCGATCTGCGTGTATCACACATTTGTGGAAACCGCGTTGCGCGCTCTCGAAGGCAGCGGTATACATGTTGCCGCTGTATCGACGGGCTTCCCTGCCGGNNGTTTTCGGCGGACGCTGGCAGGCGCTCTACGACGAAGTCGCAGCATTCAAGCAGGCCTGCGGATCGGCGCACATGAAAGTTATTCTCGGGACCGGTGACTTGCTTACGTTGCGCAATGTGGCGCGCGCAAGCGTGGTCGCGATGATGGCGGGCGCCGACTTCATCAAAACTTCGACTGGAAAAGAGCCGACGAACGCAACGCTGCCGGTTGGCTTGGTGATGGCGCGTGCGATTCGCGAATACGCCCAACAAACAGGAATGGCCGTAGGGTTTAAACCGGCGGGCGGCATCCGCACGGCAAAGCAGTCCATCGAATGGCTGGCCATGATCAAGGAAGAGCTCGGCGAATCGTGGCTGCGGTCAGAGATGTTTCGCTTTGGAGCGAGCGGCTTGCTGGGCGACATCGAGCGGCAGTTGGAGCATTCAGCAACCGGACGCTATTCGGCGGAATATCGCCATCCGCTGGCGTGAGGGACGAGATGGTCGTGTGGTGACGGGGCTCTGCCCCGTCTCGGCGGAGCGAAGCTCCGCCACCACACAGCAACTTAATCTCACGTCCGGACCTCCTGATGATTTGAGTAAGAATCGAGCAAGAACGCTAATGAGCATTGCCGAAAAATTCGTGAGCATGGAATACGGACCAGCTCCTGAAGATTCGAAAGAAGCAACCGCGTGGCTGGAGCGCCGCGGCTTCCGCTTCCAACATTTCATCGGCGGCCAGTGGAAGTCACCCGTGGCGGGACAATATTTCGACACCGTTGATCCATCGAACGGCGAGAAACTTGCCTCGGTCGCTCAAGGCTCGGCGGCTGACATCGAAGCCGCAGTCAAGGCTGCCCGCGCGGCATCCGAGGGATGGCAAGCACTCACTCCTCATTCGCGAGCGCGCTACTTATATGCTATTGCGCGTCTGGTGCAGAAACATT
>PLBX01000177.1 GCA_003135495.1 Acidobacteriaceae bacterium
CACTAATCCAATCGCAGCCGCCAGTCCGCCCAGAGTCATCAGATTAAAGCTCTCCCCGATGGCCCACATGAAGAGGATCGTAATCGCGACTGTTACAGGTATAACCAGACCAGCGACCACCGAAGAAGTCCAGTCGCTAAGGAAAAGGAAAAGAATGATGCACGCTAAAACAAGTCCAATGAGGATGGCGTCCCGGACGCTTCGAATACTCTCGCGCACCAGCTCCGACTGATCGTAATAGGGATCCAGACGTACGCCTTGAGGCAAGGTCTTGCGGAGCTGCACAATTTTGGCCGCCACCGCATCGGCTACCGCGACGGTATTGCTGGAAGGTTGCCGCGTGACATTCAGAAGAACAGCGGGGCCGTTATCCGCTGTAACCGCGGTATAAACGGGCAATACTCCGTTCTCGACGCTGGCCACGTCGCCAATGCGAACCGCTGCTCCAGCGGGAGTCATTTTTACGACCATGCGCCCGAGTTGCTCGGCATCATGCGCCTGCGCGCCAACAAGGCCAAGGATCAGCTGGTGATTGGCCTCATAAAGTCCCGGCGAATCGACGATGTTCGAGGCCTGTATTGCGCTGACGAGATCAAGGATTGTTACGCCCGCGGTTTGCATCCGCGCCATACTAGGGACGATGTGAAACTCAGGAATCTTGCCGCCCTGCACCGCGACCGTGCTCACTCCCGTGACCCGGTTGAGCGGCGGCTTGAGCTGATAAGTAGCGAGCTCCCAAAGTTGCGTTTGGGAGAGCCGGTCAGAAGTAAGGCTGTAGCCAAGAATAGGAAAGGTAGCAAACGTAAGGCGATTCGTTGTGATGGTTGCGGTGGTCGGAAGCGTTTGCCGCGCCCTGCTGAGGGCCGCATCCACCAACTGGAGCGTGCGGTACATATCAATGCTCCAATCGAAGAAGAGACTGACCTCAGCCGAACCACGGCTGGTTGTAGAACGCACCGTCACCAATCCTGGAACCGAGTTGACGGCGTCTTCGATGGGCTTGGTGATGGTCACCTGCATCTGCTCCACCGGCATAACGCCGTTGTCGACGCCAATGACCACGCGGGGAAAATTCGTCTCAGGAAAAACTGAGATCGGAACCTGCTGAGCGGCATAGATCCCTGCAAGCGAGAGCACAATCAGAAAGAAAAAGATCGGACCTCGATAGCGGACGATCCAAAAGGTTCCTTCGGTATGTGGCGCGATGTGTTGCGATGAAGACGACCTCGATGAAGCCTGCGGAGCAGGAGATGACTGGGAGATTGACTCCTCTGATAGAGATGGGGATGACGAATATTGTTCGTTCACTTCGCCTCTCCGCCTGCTTTATCCTCATCGGCAGCCTTGCCCACCTTGACCTTCGTACCGTCGTCAAGGCCATACGCCCCAGTAGTTATGACGTTCTCGGATCCATCCAACCCCTGCGTCACTTGAACATCCGTTCCGTCATTGATGCCGAGTTGCACAGCTTTTTTGTGCGCAGCCCCATCGGCGGCCACTACCATCACAGACTTCGAACCATCGGCTGCGGTAAGCACTGCGGATTGCGGAATCTTGATAGCCTTGGCAACGGTCCTTCCTTTTATTGAAGTTCCTACCGGCGTACCCGCTTTGAACTTCCCACTCCGGTTATCGACACGCAGCCAAACTTCTACCGTCGTGCTGCCAGGATCGAGGGCGGGGCTTACAAGTGAAATCTTCGCTGGTACGGGATCATCGTTGCCGGGAACCGAGACTGTGGCGTCGTCACCGACCTTCAGGCGTTGCGCAACCGTTTGTGACACGTGAACTTTAGCGATGAGAGACGACGTGTCCATCACGGTGATGAGGGTGCTCCCGGAAGTCACGGTTTCTCCCGGAAAAAGAGGTCGATCTGTAACGATGCCCTTAATTGGACTTCGAACCTCGGAGTAGGAGACCTGGGCCTGGGCTGCGAGATATTTTCCCTGGGCGGAGGAAAGTTGCCCCTCCGCCTGCTGGATCGAAGCCGCCCGGCTTACCACCTTCAGCGAATCCAGATGATTTTGCGCCACGTCATACGCAGCGTGCGCCTGCACCAGCGCCGCCGCTGCCGTATCGTAATCTCTTCCCGGAATTGCCCCCTCAGCCAGCAGCTTCTGGCGCGCGGCCACAATCTGTTGCTGGAGATCGAACTGAGCTTTTGCCTGCGCCAGATCCAGTTCGGCTTTGTGATAGTCCTCGGGCACCTGCGCCTTCGTCTGCATGTTGAATGACGCCTGCGCCGCCGTATATTGTCCTTTGTTGTCGAGCGCTTGAGCGCTCAGATCGCGATTCTCAAGCACGGCCAGCAGTTGTCCTTCTTTTACCTTGGAGCCGCGCTGCACGTAGAACTTCCGCACCGGAGCCGTGATCTTTGGGGAGATCGCAGCCTGCGCGGCTGGTGACAGAGTCGCGGCGGCGTCAACGTGTTCAGAGATTTCTCCAACTTCCGGATGCTCCGCTTGCACCGTCACCACCGCTGCAGTATCGGCGTCATTGGCTTTCTTGCAAGCCTGCAGAAAGAACACGCAAAGCAGAATGATCGCCATGCGTAACGGGAGCATGCGTATCGGAAGAAAGTGGACAGCTGGTTGTTTAGAAGGGTCCAATTGTTCGCTCACAATGTTCCAGTCAATAGTTGCAGTCCTGCCAACGCGGCTTGATAGCGAATCATTCCATCAGCCTGTGCAGTCTCTACGGCAAGATAGGCACTCTGTGCATCCACAACTTCAAGTACGTTCGCTTCACCGGAGGAGTAGCGAAGCTTGGTCAATCGCAGACTCTCGGCCGCCGTGCGGACGCTCAGGTCGAGAAGATCCATCTGGTCTCGCGCAGCAGCGGCCTCCGCGTAGGTTTCTTCGAGAGTCGCAATCAATCTTCTCTGCGCAGCATTCAGTGATATTTTCGCGGCATCGCGCCGGAACTCGCTCTGCTTGACGCGCTTTTGTGTCGCGAACCAGTCCCATATCGGAATATCCACCGTGCCACTGATCGAGTAGCCTAGGTTCTGCGTATTGTCGGGTCCACGCTTGGCGAATTGGGGCGCGTCGATGCCATAACTGAAGTTCAATCCCAGATCTGGGAGATAAGCTGCCTTTGCCGCGTTCACTTCCGCGTTATTGGCTCGCACTTCCGCCAAAGCACTGCGTATCTCAGGATTCTTCGCTGAAGCAAGCCTGTTTACTTCATCGCGTGTTGGAAGCATTGGAGGCGGTCCGGCTACTTCGGTAGAGTAAGGTGTCCGGGGATCAGGAAACAGAAGCACCGCAAGCTCGAGTCGGGCTTTGTCTGCCGCGAGAGATCCGTCCGTCAGCTCGCGTTGCCGCTGCTGCTGCTGGAGCTGCGCCTTCACAACATCGGCGTGCGCGACTTCCCGCCCATTTTCGCGCTTCTGCGTCAGATCTGTGAAAGACAGAGCCTCACGATACGCCTCGGCCAGAACACGTTGCTTGGTCTCAAAAGATGAAACCGAATAGTAAAGATTGACCACGCTGGTGACGAGCCCGCGTCGCGCCACCTCGAGCTCCGCCGAAGCCCGAGCCGCATTGGCGGCGGCTGCCTGCGCGTCGGCGAGCTGCTTGAGGCCAACCGTCTCGTTAATCGAGGCCTGGCTGATGTACTCGTGAATTGTGTTGTTCGCGATGAAAATCGGTGCCGGCTGTGTCCCGCCTTGGACGCCCTGGGTTAACTGTCCGTTAGGCTGCGTGTACAACATCTGGTTGTGATACGTGGCTGTTGGCAGCAGCGCAACCTTACTCAAGTAGCGATCGATGGCAGCCGTCTTTTGTGCCGCCACGGCGTTAGCGAAGGCGGGCTCATTCTGCTGCGCCCGGTGAATGGCCTCCGCAAGCGAGATGACTGTTGCGCTGGCCGGTTTCGTCTCCTGTCCAACCGATGTCCAGAAAAAACCGGACACAGTTATGCAAACCAAGCATCGAGCGACAAAAACAAGCAGATTTCGACTCATCTGGCCCATAGTCGCAGTTTAAATGCCCCAAGCTTAAGCCTTAATGAAGGATTGCAGAGAAAGGTGAATTTTTTATTCTATGTTCTGCCACTTCGCGAAGAAGGAGTCGTGACTATAAGACTTAATCAGATTTCTTGCAATCCTGTGCCTTCCACTGCGTCCCCTGTGGAGCCCCCGTGGTTGAGCTTTTGCAGCCACGAAGAGCGCACACGGTGTATGCAAAAGAGTGCAGTGTTTTTGATGGCGGCCACATCCTCGGGCGGCCATATCCTCAGGACCGAGGCTCAGGACCGAGGCCCACGGCATCGCTAACCAAGGCTAGGCTATTTGCTGAAGCTCAATACCGGGAACCACGGAAAACAAGAAAACAAGTAGCCGCCAGTGGGAGCATCTCGAAAGATTATGCGTTTAAAAGTATGGCGGAGAGGGTGGGATTTGAACCCACGGTTGAGTTTCCCCAACACACGCTTTCCAAGCGTGCTCCTTNNCGATACCCGTTAAGGTATGTCCGCTTTCGAGGCGGATCGTTTCAACCACTCACGCACCTCTCCGAACTAAAAAATCTAAGCCGTTCCTACAACATTACCAATTAAAGCTTGTCCGAGTTTGCCCGGTATAATCACACCACCAACACCCCTACAGCGACAACCGAACAGTGATAACTGAGCAACGATCCCAACACTACCTACCGCCGGCTCCGAAAAAACTCCTGCAATATCTCCGCCGACCGTCCCGCCAACACCCCACCCTGAATCTCCATACGATGATTCAATCTGGGATGATTGGCCACCTGCAGAATCGAATGCACCGCGCCCGCCTTCGGGTCATCCGCGCCGTATATCAGCCGTCGCACTCGAGCGTGTATCGCCGCTCCAGCGCACATCGCGCACGGCTCAATTGTAGCAAACAGGTCGCAGGCGCTCAGCCGGTGATTGCCTACCGTTCGACCCGCTTCCCGTAGCGCAACAATTTCCGCATGCGCGCTGGGATCGTTATCCGTGACATTGCGGTTCCAGCCCCTTCCAACCACTTCATCCTCGAACACGACTACCGCTCCCACCGGAACTTCTCCCATCTCCAACGCCCGCTGCGCACAACTGAGCGCTTTCAGCATCCACCTTTCGTCGGAGTTTCCACGATCCATGCCTACTGGATCCTGCGAGTGTGCCGTACTCAACCGCCCCTTGTCCGTCTTCATAAAAATGATCCGCGCATCTGATTGTGCCTCAGGTATTTACTGTAGGAAAACCAATTCCTGTTTCGCGACATCTAAGGCCTTGGAATTTCGTGACCAGAGGTCTCGATGACACCGGATTCAACGCTGAAGTCCGATTGCTGCACGCAGTTAGCTCGATTGAATTAAAGTTAAGGCTGAAGTTGCTCGAACGGCACATTACCTGCTCTATAGCATTGTGCATTCTAAGGATTGCTCGTTCCGCCAAGATAAGCGGCTTATTTAAGCTGTTTTAACTAAAGGACCTCTCATGAAAACTAGTTGGCCCTCCCCAATCAGTCTGATCTTCCTCTTGCTTTTCACCTCAGCCGCTTTTTCACAGAAACCGTATTCCGTTTACAGCATACCCGGCATAAGTCCAAATTCCCAAATTGCCATCAATAATAATGGGGAAGTGGTGGTCAACACGGCTTCCACAACCTCCAACCAGGTTTCCGCATGGACTCGACTAGCGGGTCCCAAAGCGATAGCCTCCTTCGCCGTTAACAGCATAGGAAATGCGATTAATCTCTCCGGCGAAATCGCCGGTGTCGGCACTCCCAGCGGTTCGAGCAGCAGCCAAGCGTTTGTCTGGACGCCGTCGGGCGCGGTGTGGCTGGGATCCCTTGGCGGCAAATACGGCGCCGCTAACGCAATCAACGACGCAGCAGCAGTTGTCGGCCAGTCATACACCAGTTCCTATCTGCAACATGCCTTCCTTTGGACTCCATCTGCGGGAATGCGCGATATAACTCCCAACCTGACTAGCAGCGGCGGCGCCACCGCTACTGGAATCAACTCTTCCAACGAAGTAGTCGGTTATTACTTCCCCAACGGCAGCAACAGCACGGTTGGCTTTACCTGGACCGCAACTGGAAACCTGGCGAATTTCGGGCCCGCGGGCACTCTCGCATTTGCGATCAATAATGCAGGAACGGTTGTCGGTAGATCGCCTGACGCGGCTGGTTATTCGCACGCCTTCTCCTTTACTTCAGCGACCGGAATAAAAGATCTCGGAACCTTGGGCGGAGACGCCAGTTCTGCCCTGAGCATCAACAATGAAGGGTCGATCGTTGGCACCTCCATCGCCAACACTACTTCTGGCCTGATAACCCATGGATTCCTGTGGACTTCCTCCGCAGGCATGCGAGACTTGGCCAACCTCTCGACCCTCGGTGCCGCTCAGCGCCCTTACGCTGTGCAAATCAATGACTACGGAGTCATCGCCGTCTCCACCAATGTCGGCGGATATGTGTTGGTCCCAAAGATGTCCACCTCCGTCTCTTCTTCGTTAAATCCTTCCGTGGTCGGTCAGGCTGTAACCTTAACGGCCACCATCTCTTCCATCGCTGGACCACCTCCGGATGGCGAGCTTCTACAATTCATGGTCAGCGGCAAAACTATGGGCTCAGTAGCCATGAAGGGTGGAGTAGCCAAATTCACCACATCNNGCGAAATTCACGACCATCACGCAGCAAGTGAATCCTTAGATCTACTCAGTTCTGTCTTTATCCAGGTTTCACGCGGGATTCTTCAGCGCGAACGAGGCGGCGGACCATCGCCGCCGTTTGCATCATTCGTCCCTCATATCTCACTCGCCCCAAGCTGTGATCTGCGTCACGCCGCCCCGATTCAGCAGTGGTATCCTAACCGGAGTGGGAATCGCCGCCATATTGCGAAAGGTGTTTCTCGTCGACCTTCTTCAGGGTCTCGCCCTGACTTTTCGCTATCAACATCCCAAAGAAATCTACACCGAGCAGTATCCCTTGGAACGGCCTCAGGTTGCCGA
>PLBX01000119.1 GCA_003135495.1 Acidobacteriaceae bacterium
TCGCAAGCCGTGCTTCCTCCCGACGAGGAGTTCGCAGCCGACGAAGAGTGGTCTCAATTTTTGGATGAGACCCAACAAGCCCAACTTGTCGAGGCTCAGCAGCAGCAACAATAGTAGGAGCGTCCAAGGCTGCGTTAAACTTCTGGCCTAAGGTCGCGCATACGCAGGACTATCGGGATCGGGGCGGTCATAGTCGCGACCATACTTATTCTTGTGCGCAACTTCCAGGCTCGATTCCGGCAGACTGAAATTTCCGAGGAAGTTATCGTTCGAAGTTACCGTTATCTCCCGCTGCACAGCCTGCAAAGCATCTGTCGAAACCGAGGAGTGGAAAACATGCATTTGGTATCGGCCGGGAAGAACACCGCTAAGGCTAATCTCGCCGCGCCCGTTGGAGATCGCGTAATACGGAGTGGTGAGGGCAATTACCACGGCGCTCATCTGCGGATGAATGTTGCAGAAGATGAAAGATATGCCTGGCTTGTCGAATCTGACAAATTGAGTTGAACCGCTTTCGTAGAGTCCGAGATCGAAGCGTTTTCCGTCGAACAACGAAAACACATTGTGAAAAAAAAGATCCCGGTTGGGAAATTCGACCTGTCCACCCGCCGGAATTACCAGCAGCGAGGGATGAAAACTCTTATCCTTCTGCACTAGCTGAGGGATTGGTGATGTTTGTCGGGGTGGCTGCGGCGCGGGAGTCGTTCCCACAGGAGTGAGCCAGACTACAACTTTTGAGGCGTCGGAGACGTGGCGCCCGCTCCGCGTGAGTTGTACTTTGCCCTTGAGTTCCACATTCTGCGCACTGGCAAGAACGCAAGTCAGCAGTACGACGCAGACCATCAGCCGGCAATGAGCGATGCGAAACATGATCAGAATAATATTCCGATGGCCAGGTTGAGTTGATTTGTGGAACTGGCGTCGCTGTAAATGGGGAAAGTTCGCAGCCGTCTAAATTCAGCCGAGAACAATAAGTCTGACCGTGGCCGATAAACCAGATTTTCAAGCGTGCCACGATTGCGGCCCAGGATCGTGCTGAAATTATCGGCATCGACGGCAAAACCGCGAATGTCGCTGGCAAACGCGTTGTCCTCCGCGAAGACGCCATTCAATTCCAGTTTGTTCGTGAGCTGAAATTTGAGCTGGCTCCATCCCCCAGCGGAGTCCAGACCACGAATGCTTGTAGACGCGTAAGAAGGATCGCCGCCAAACAAAACCGCGCGACCGATGCCCGCTCCCAAGCCTCCCACGCCGCGGCCACGATAAAATTCACCGGATAGAGTCAAGCGGCGCAGGATAGGGATCTGCCAATCCGCCATTCCCGCCCATGCGTCAACATTGCGCCCCCATGACCAGTTCTGGCGGCCAAAGTAACCCGCCGCGGCAAAACTCAATTGGTGGTCAAACACAGTGCGCGACCATGCTGTGCGCATGGCGTAGGCCGGCTGACCCGATTGCTCGCCGGCTTGGGCCGTCCGGTAGAACGGATTGTAGGGCGGCTCCCAATCAAGATTGTCGAGGATTCCTGCCTGCAACGTAAGAGTCTGTTGCGCCGGAAGTTCAAAACGATGTTCGACGCGAATCTGCGGCGTCCATCCCCAAAGATTTCCCGCGTACGCGAAAGCCGGAATCGCGAGCGAGGCGAAAGATGTTGGAGAAAGCGGTGAAATAAAAAGGGAATCCTGCCCAGCGATCACGGAGGTGTTCTTCCAATCGAGGTGCACACTGGCAGTCTGAATGCGCGCGATGCCAAAGTTGACGCCGTTGTTAGTCGAAGGGAATCCCCCGCCGAAATCGAACTGCACACTGGCCGAACTTTTCGCGCCGGCAAAAGTCGGCCCAAAAAGTTCGAGGCCAATCTCGGTTTGTCGCAACGTAGCTCCAAAAGTTGCTTGCGGATTGCCGGGAGCAACCGGTTGCGCAAAATTGGGCAGGTCGAGGTTGTCGGAAGCTCCCACGTTGTGAAACGCGTTCATCAATACGATTCCGGAGAGGCGGGCGCGATACTTGGCGGCGGTTTCAACCTTGGTCTGATACTGCTCGTCAATTTTCGAGCTCAGCAACTGGCTGGATTCTTCCAGCTTTTGAACTCTGCTTCCCAAGTCCGCGGTTGGACTCTCCGAGGCGTCTGAAAATGAGGCCGAACTTGTGTCATGAGGCTTGGATTCTGTTCGAGCTAAAGTGGCGTTGGCGCTTGGCGCGGTCGAAACTGCAAGAGGCGCGAGGAGCTTACGCGTGTCCTGCAGTTCTTGACGTAGTTCCCGCATCTCCGCGCGCGACTGCGCATTTTCGACGCGCATTCGCTCGATCATGGCCCGTAATTCCAGGACTTGCACGTTGAGTTCACGAAGCGAGGAATTCTCGGGCTGCGATGCTTTCGCGGAGACACTTTCCTGCGCGGCCGTAAGCGTGATCAGCAAAATTGAAACAGCTGCTGTTTGAATGACCGTACGAAGCGCAAAGGCTCTATGATCTTTCACACATCCTCCTTCACGACATTCGGGTCGCCACGAAATCGAAAAGGGCATCACCTATCAGAATGTCGAATTGAGTTTCTTAGTCGCGCTCGCTGTTCACAGGTGAAAAAGGATTCCTTTTCAGTTCATCGCGGTCGCCATGCTCAAGTTTGTCCGGAGCGCGTCCGGGGACCGTGATGCGAAAAACTGTTCTAGCATCCGTCGCAGGTTCGGCCGCAAAAGTGCGTTCCACCGAAACGTCGCCGCCGTGATCCTGCACGATCTTCTGCACGACTGCGAGCCCAAGCCCCGTGCCATTCTCTTTGCCGAAACTCACAAAGGGATGAAACAGCTTGTCGCGAATTGATTCCGCGATCCCGGGGCCATTGTCCGATACAGAGATTACGATCGCATTGCCCGCACGCTGGATTCTGACCTCAACGCTTCCGTCTGTGCTGGGCGCCGCTTCGCAAGCATTGAGAAGAAGATTGTACAGAGCGCGCTCAAGTTTACGAGGATCGAACCACGCCAAACTTTGATCCTCATTATGCATCTGGATAGAGGTTCCTTGGTGGCGCGGGTGCAATCGAACCGCGTGCATGGCCCGCTGCGCCGTTTCCGCGACGCTGGCATAAGTTGGAGTCAGCGACTCACTGGTTCTCGCGAACTCAAGCAGTGAATCGATGAGGTCGGTCATCTGATTTACTCCGGTTCGGACTTCCTGATACAACTCTTCGCGCTGCGCGGAGGTTAGCCGGCCGTCGCAAAGGAATTCAGAATTAGCGACGACGGCGGCCAGCGCGTGGCGAAGATCGTGTGAAATCGAGCTTGCCATGCGCCCAATCGTCGCCAGCTGTTCAGATTCCAATAAAGCCTGTTGCGTCTTGAGCAGACTGGCGCGCATGCGGTCGAACGCCGCAGTCAGTTCCGCGACCTCATCGCCTCCGCGCCGGTCAAGCGGATGGTGAAAATCTCCACGTTCCAAAGCCCGTACGCCTTCCACCAAAGTAGCCAGCGGGCGGGTGAAGGTATGCGAAATGAGGAAGACCAGGCCGCTGCCCACCAGGACAGCAGCAAGACCCAGCAACAGCAGCAGACGATTGAGATTGTCGAGGAACTTGGCGGCCTGATCGTAGGAGCCGAGCACGGTCAGGCGCACAGGAATTTGGTGCTGGCCCGACAAGTCCAGCGACGCAGCTACAAAGTTTTCGTTGCCAACTTCAACATCATGAGGATCAGCTCGCGAGGATTGCGTTGCCAAGGCTCGCAGACCTGGGCTTTCAGTTTGGACCGGTGTCAGGGTTGTAGCAACGATCTCATTGCCATAGGAAAAAGCGACCTGACTAGCAGAGACTTTGCTGATCTCGCGGGCGAAACGGTCATTGATTTCATAGCCGATGATCAAGAATCCGAGCAACGGGCCTTCCGTTTTCGTGCCAAAGTAGACTGGCTGCACAAAAGTCTGGTACAGGTGGTGGGCGTCGAACCACCAATGGCTGGATTCGTCTTCGTTTAAGGCGCTCTCAAAATATTTTTGGGCTGCTTCGCGGGCGAAGCCCGCTGATTTCGTGTGGAGAGCCACCACCGCGCCGTTGCGGTCGGCGAGCACCAGAAGATCGCTTCCGGTCAATGACCACACATCTTTTGAGGCGTCCTGAATAGTTGCGGGATCGTGCGCCGTCATGATGGCTCTCGTGATCGGCAGGTAGGCGACCAATTCCGCGGAACTCGAAAACATCAGTTCGCGATCATGCTGAAAATTCCGAAAGGTAGTGACCGAGTTCTGCAGGTCCTGCGAAATTCCTTCGCGCACATGGTGCCGCACGCTGTGTCGTACGATCAGAAGGGCCAACGCGGTCAGGCCCGTGGTAATCAATACCATTGAAAGAAGGAAACGCGTGCGCAAGCGGGTCCGCGACCCCAGCGCACTTCGGAAGTGTTCTGGAGACATTTGGGAAACGTGTTCTGGTGAAGGGTTCAAATAGTTTCAGCGAATGAATTTGTAACCAACTCCGTGCACGGTGCGGAAGTGTACAGGATTGGCCTGGTCTCGTTCCAATTTTTGCCGAAGCTTCAGGATGTGGTTATCGACAGTGCGGGTTGAGGGATAATTCTGGTATCCCCAAACATCGTTGAGTAGTTCATCCCGGCTGATGACTCGGTCCACATTTTCCACCATAAACTTTAATGTCTTGAATTCCTGTGGGGTCAGGACTACCAGCTTACCGTCGCGCAGCACTTCCATTTTCTTGAAGTCAATCGTGATGTCGTCGAAACGCACGAGACCAATGTTTGTTCTTCTTGAGGTGTGGCGCAGGGCGGCGCGCACGCGCGCCAGCAGTTCTCTGGGACTAAAAGGCTTGGTGACATAATCGTCGGCTCCCAACTCCAGCAGTAAGACCTTGTCGGAGACGTCGCTGGCGGCGCTTAAAACCACGATCGGCAAGGTTGGCGCCCGAGCCTTGATCATTCGGCATAAATCGCCTCCTGAAAGTTTGGGTAAGCGGAGGTCAAGAATGATAACCGCTGGGGGAACGGCCTGAAAGCTCTCCAATGCCGATTGTCCGTTCGCTTGAACTTCCACCGTAAAGCCTTCAGTTTCGAACATGCGCTTGAGCGCCTTCTGGACAGCGGGGTCGTCCTCGACTACGAGAATTCTGCCTGTTGGTTGTTCGAAGCTCATCGGATCTGCCGAGTTGAACGCGCTAAGTTGAATCACTGATTGACCCATAAAGGGTACCTTCCCACATTCCAGTTCGTCTTTTTTAGTGACGGATGCTGAGGTTACGGATACCTCAACCTCAACAGGAATAACTAAACATACATCGTTCTTATTCCACTTTTAGCGCCACCAGCGGAAGTTTGACAAATTTTTGACATTTGCGAGGACTCCCTGAAATCCCTCCAGCGGAAGCTGCGAGACCGGCATGGGGCGGTGCGCCTCCTCAAGTTCAGTGTAGAACCGAGACGCTCAGATCGGTTACAGACGCGGACAATAAATTTGCCAACTGATGACATCCCTATGACACGGTTGCGGGACCGCAGCCATAGCATTCCTCCCGAGGCCAAGTTAAATCGCATTCGGACTTGCGCCGGACGATCCCGTCTCAATCACAAAGGAGGAATTAACATGCCTCGTTTCTTCAGTCGTTCTCTTGCCGCTGTTTGTTCGCTCGGACTCATGCTGATGCTCTTTCCTGGCATAGCCGCAGCGCAATATCAACTCACCAACCTTGTCTCCAATCAGAAAGGAGCAGCGTCACATACCGATCCACTGCTAGTGAATGCATGGGGACTCGCTTATGGGCCCGGTGGACCGTTCTGGGTCAGCGACAACGGAACGGGTTGGTCAACACTTTACACCGCCTCAGGCATGAAGGAAGCTTTCGAAGTTCAGATTCCTAAAGCGAGTGGCGACGGACCCGGTTCACCTACCGGCATCGTGTTTAACAACTCACAAGATTTCCAGGTTCAGGGATGGGCTTCGATCTTCCTGTTCGCGACGCTCGACGGCAGCATTGTTGGATGGGCGCCGCAATCGAATCCCACGACTGGGATTGTTGCGGTCACAATTCCGGGCGCTGTCTTTAGGGGTTTGGCTAACACCAGCAGAGCTTCTGGGAATTTATTATTCGCGGCGGACAATGCCAACAACAAAGTAGATGTATTCGATGGCGCGTTCAAGCTGGTGAAGTCGTTTACCGACTCCACTCTTCCCGCGGGCTTTGCGCCGTTTGGCATCAGCGACTTCGGTGGGCTGGTCTATGTTTCCTTTGCGTCGTCTTCGGGAGCGCCGGGCGGTTACATTGATATCTACAGTGAAGGCGGCGTTCTTCTGAAGCGTCTGGCGCAAGGCGGTGCGCTTAACCAACCCTGGGGTTTCGCGATAGCCCCAAAGAATTTCGGCCCGCTGAGCAATACGCTGATGGTTTCCAATAACACCAACTCGGGAACGATCAACGCGTTCAATAGCGTTACCGGGCAGTTCGTGGGGACAGTCAAAAACTCGGCGGGCAAGAATATTGTGATTCCGCAGCTATGGGGAATTGAGTTTGGAGGCGGGACGGCAAACGATGGGGCTCAAAACGAGCTGTTTTTTACCGCTGGCCCGGACAACAATTTGGCAGGCACATTCGGCAAGATCGCGATCAACTGATTGCCGCAGGGTTGCGCCATTCTTTTGTTAGGTCACTCAGAGTTTATAGGAAGAGATACAACACGGGCCCGGCGACAGGTTCTGACGCCTGCCACCGGGCTCGTGACACTCCCAGTCATTGGGACGGGCTCTCCCTTTACCTCAAACAGTCAACCCCCTTGCGAGGACTATTGCTGCTCAATTCTGCGTACGATGTCGTCGATTGTTCCCGTCATGCGGCCCAGTAACAACTTCTCCTGCGCCGAGAGAACGCTGGAAATGGTTGATGAGATAAGGACATCCTCTACCTCATCTCGCGCCCCAACAAGCTTAGCAATCACTCGGACGTGACTGCTTGACTTTTCTTCCCCAATAGCCCCGGATTCAATTAAGGTCTTGGTATCGTTATCTGTCATGGTGCCTCTGGAGGTCGAGCTTCCACAGGTGGGGGAGACCAGTGGGTTGAGCGAGGCCCTGCTGTTCAAGTGTTGCGAATGCCGCATCGATGGCGCTCCTTGCCTCGCGAAGACGGAAAGCTATCTCAGTGGCATCGATTACCACAACTTCTGTTTTATAAACTTGGTTGCGCAGTCGCCCGAAGTCCAGAATAGCTTGCATTAGTTCCTCTTTTTGCTTCTGGGTATCGACGTGCGACCATCGGGCAAGGAAACCATGCGCCACGGTACTCATAACTTCGCGCCAACGAACTAATTGCATGAACGACCCCGGTAAAAAGTGTGCGTTACTTTGCCTGTTTTCGGCCTATCGATCCCTGATACATTTTGGCCATTCGTAAAAGGGTCTTGGCACCGGTGTCACCCATGAGCGCATGGACCGTCAGTCTTGTCTCCGCTTGTTCTGGCGTCAGCTTATTAACTTTCGGAGCGCTGTAGGACTTTAATTGCCGTTTTTGATTGGTATCACTTAAATGGTGCGCGTTTTGCCCGATTCCACCTGAGTCCACAATTCGCCTCTCGCTTGCAGCAAAGTAATCTCAGGGTTCATTTGAGACGAGAAACCAGTATGTGCATTGGAAGAATGATTCTTGTTCCAGAAACGGAACACAAGCCCGGCCGTGGAGGAGGAATTTGCGGCTAAGAAGATCGCATAACACCGGGGGGTTGAAGCATTGCAATCTAACCCTGTGCACGAACGCTATGAAGTTTGTCTTCGTGCGCTTTGCAGCATGCTGTAACGAGCGAGCAAGCCAATGGAGCGTCCATGGTGCTCGATTAACGATTGAGGGCTCGGCAAGCGAAGACTGGGGAAAGTAGCGATAATGAATAGCCGTCCCATGGTAGCCAGCGCCAGCATGCGCATTTCGACGGCGTCCGCTGCAATTTGTTTTCCCAGTTCCGCCAAACTCGGGTCGTCGCTCCCGCGCGCAGCATTTCCGAAGCGGCTGAATTGGAGCGCAATGTGAGACAGAGCTCTAGCGTAGGCTAGGGCCGCCCACGCTCTTTCGCGTTTTATTTTCAGGAACTCATCGGCAGGCAGGCACGAACGAAGAAATATTTCTTCTTCCGGATCAACGAGATTGCGGAAAGCCTCAATATCCAAAGAGCCCATCAATGACCGAGCGTGGTCAAGGGCTAACGGTCCTCTGCGCTGTCGAACGGCCACGGACGTAAGGGCTATCACGACAAGAACCGCCAAACCGATATAAATCGCGGCGGGACTCATAGCAAAAATCGCTTCAATGCCAGGTTCCATTCCTTCATCTCAGCCATAGGCCGTTCGCTGTGTTGGATTCTTATTCTCGCCGGAATAATCAAGTATCCCAGCCAGACCACAACAGCGACGTGATACCCTCCGGTCGGCAATAGGTTCAGAACTTTCGCGGCGGAAACCGAAAGGTCCTCCGTATGCATTGCCCAGTTAGCAAGTTCCACGCTCGATAGAACTCCAAAGCCGAATGCCATTCCGAAAGCATAGCTTTGCAAAGATAAACCCAACAGACCTGAGAAGAGGAATAAAAAAAGCACTAAGCCGCACTGAATAATCGCCACGCCCCGCTCCACCCACGCCGTCCCCGCTATAAGCGTGCTGGACGTATGACCGGACGAGAAAACTGAGCACAAAATAGCGAGAGTTACCAGAAACAGGGTCGTCCATCGGAGAGAAACGCGAGCCACCGTCTCTGATTGTTTTTGTTCTCGGAAGATGTTATCGAAAATCTCTTGAATCACGCCAAATCGGAGCGCCGTGCTAATAGCCAATGTGCCCAGGTAAATGTGCGCATAGTAAGCGCCCAAGTTGAGATTGCGCTGGGAAACCAGAAACAGCAGAACAAATTCTATTATCTCGTAGCAGACATACCCGAAAAAAACGGGATATTTGACGTGCAAGCGCCGTTTCAACAATAGAAATGCAACCCACGTAAGAAGGAGATGGGGCGCGATCCAGAGATAGAGGAGGACAAGATTGTACCAATGTATCATCCGGCTTAGAGTTGAATATATTTGCCGGAAAGCCAATTTGCAATCCCTGAATCTCGCCCCGGATTCCAATTATGTGGGTGGTATGCAACCGGTCTTATCGCAGATCGGGAGAGGGTTGCCGTCGGCAAAGCTCGATGCGGACGTGACCAACAGAATGACGCCTATTGCCAAAACTCGCAGAATGTTCTTCACGGTATTGCTCCTTGATGGGAATGGAGACACCGTGCTACTCTGCACGGACAATTGACTGTTCGCGCGCCCGTCGCGCTTAACAACTCTTTTCGGAAAGTGTAAAACTGTGGTCCTTCTATCAGCTATCCAAGACTTCGAAGGCAGAACGCTGAGTGCCGTTCCTGGATTGTTGGGGAAATTGCGGTATGTCGCGCTCCTGTGCAAGAACAAGGGAGAAGGTTTTCACTGGGGATTACAGAAAATCTATGGAAGCGGAGCGGCCGAGAAGGCGATCAAGAACTCGCACCGAGCGCTGATCGGGCAAGTACTGAGAACTCCATTGCGGGATCTTGAGGAAGACCTGAGGCACTCGGCGGCGCGAGCGCAAGTTACGGAGTTTGAGTTGTTAGCTTGCTTCGGAACGTCTGAGCGGAACGCGCCTCCAGTTCAGAATTTTCGGGCTTCAGAAAAACATTTCATGTCAGTTCTGCACACTCTTTCGGCTCTGGCTCAGCATAACGCACTTGCCATCCCCCAAAACGTATTGCCGCCCCCACCACCTGCCCAATCACCTCGGCCTCCTGTGGGTGCTTAAGAGTTCGAATCGAAACTGGTGACAAGGGATGCGATTGCAGAATGATGCGATCGCCACTGACGTTACACCACGAACAGACAAAACCAGCACGGGTTTCGACAAAGTAGATCGGACGCTCCATCTCAGAGCGCCAAACACCTTCAACCACACGATTCTTAGTTTCGTCTATCTGCACGAAGCTGCCGGGCGGAAGCAAAGGGTACATCGTGAAATCTTCTGTGCCTATATAGCCGTAGGTGTATCGGTCATCGGCGAGTGTCGAGAGGTAGGTGAGCGGCACCACACCCCATTGCTCGATCATGCGCGCCATATTTGTTGTCCGAGAGAGTGAGAAACCAGGGTCCAGCCGCACCGGAATCTTTGCTTCAGTCGCTACTCCTGAAACCTCGGTGAGATGTGACCGATTCGGTCGCGCAGACCCGAGATCGGCAGCCATATCATTCAGATCGACGCCATACCACGACAGCAGAGCACGGTAATCGGAACGATAGATTGCCGCCAACGTATATAAACGAAAAATGCTGGGAACAACTCCCTTTGTCTCGATATCGGACAGTCGACTCGGCGGAATCGCAAACTCGTCATTCCCTAGCCTTCGCGCAACTTGAATGCTGCCGGTCTCCACATCTCGCATCGTGTAACCAAGCGATTCTCTCATCGCCCGAAGCCTATGCCCACCAGCAAGCGACACTCTAGCACCCCCCCAATTTCGACAATACTAGCAGTCATATTCAGCCAAGTAAAACGAATCGAGGCCCGGCTTGTTCGAGTTTCGTAACACACATGATCGGTCTACTCTATTGCAGCAATGGGACTTCCAAGGTTCTTTCATTCTCGTAGTTTACGGCCCTCTGGCGCCTTCGGAAATCCATCGGCGTCTTCCGGACGTGCTTTGTTTGTTATTCGTAAAGTATTGTCAAAGGATGTTACGAGAAGCGACAGCTTCGCGTAGTCAGGGAAGATAGCTCCTGGAACAATGTCAGCTCGCATAGGAAATCCTCAACACCCTGAATGCACATCGCCGGTTGACGTTTCAATCCGTTAGTAGCCGGCGCTCTCAGCGACTTGAGTTAGTTTGCCGCGCCCGGAACGCCTCAACTGAAGAGCCGAGAAAATCGCGGACCAATGTGGAAATCTGATCCGCAGCCGTGTCCAATGCGAAATGACCGGCTTCGAGAACGTGAACTTCAGCGCTCGGCACATCTTTGCGATAGCGCTCCGGTTCGCCGAGATCGAACGACAGATCGTACTTGCCCCAGATCACCAGCAGGCGCGGCTGCTACTCGCGTTCGGAGTAACGTCGCGGAGACGGAAGAGTCACGGCCCCACCGACCGCGATTGAAAACTCCTTCTTTGCGGACACGCCATCGAGACCCTCAGCCGTAAACTTCACCTTGTAATTTCCGGCGGCCGTGTACGCATGAGTCAGAGTTGAGCCATCAGCGACGGTTCCATCGCCGAAATCCCAGTGATAGGCGAGCGCGGGAACTCCATCGGCCGCCACCTTGCTGGAGAATTCTATCTCTTCCCCGATTTTTGCTTGAGACTGTACCTGGAAGGCAATCGACGGTGCGGTGGCGGGAATTGAAGCATCAATAATCTTGATGAGCTTGACCGAGTGTGCGGGCTGATTCTCCAGGCGCAGCGCTTCGTGGTCCACCGCCAGCGGATGATTTTGCGCAAGGATGTCGAATAACTTGTATGAGCGTCCGGAGGGAAGCTTTAGATCGCTAAAAGTCAAAGTGTGCGAGCGCGATTGCTCGGTCCAGTTAAAGACCGCCAAAATGGACTGACGCTGGTCTTGGGGTAGCCAAAACACGCTAGGTTGCTCGTCATTGTCCTCGTAACTCAGAAGATCCAGAGGCAAAGCCGCTCTCCCCAATTTTGCCATCGCGAGCAAATCAGGATTCTCGACTAGCGCCACGCGTTCCGCATCTTTCCCTAGGGTCGGAAGGTCGTCGCCAATTTCGAACATTCCTCCTGAAACCGCAGCGAGGGCGATGGAGACCCCCGCCTCGTTCAACGTAAGAGGAGCTTGAATGGTACGTTCTTCGAGAAGTTGGCGGGAAACTGTGAAGGCGTCCGGATCCTCAATGAAAAAGTTCCGGTGCATGTAATAGCGTGCAGCAATGCCGGGCTCGGCTTCCTTGCTGCGGAGAAACGCGTGACCGGTATCCTGAGATACCCGGCCTTCATCCACCAAACCTACAGGGTTCAACATTGGACTGCCATCTTTGTCGAGCAGCACATCGTTTCCGACTGTCTTGCGAATAATCTCCAGACCAAGCCGCTGCGCTTCAAGCGCCGATGTATTCGGACGATGGTAGTAACCCTCAATTGCCGAGTTATCCATGAAGTCGAGCTTGATGTAACGCGCGCCCCATTCTTTGACTAACGTGTTATAAGTCTGCCGCAGATATTCCTGCGCTTCAGGATGTGTGACGTCTAAGACGAAGAGACGTTCGCCCTCGACCTCTTCGGCTTTGCCGATGCAGATGGGATCGCCATGGGCGTTGTGCACCAGCCAATCTTTATGGTGCTCGTAGATCCAGGCGCGCTCGCCCACTTCAAAGGGAGCGGTCCAAACGCCTACTTTCAATCCCAATCGGGCTACGCGATGAGTTATGTCCCACATGCCATGCGGAAATTGCGAAGCATTCGGAGTTGCATATTCGCTGCGCGAGTATCCGTAACCCAGGTCGAAATGAAAATAGTCGTAGCCGAGGTTCCTCAGGTGCTGGGCGAGCCATTCAGCGTTTGTCAGCGCAGCGCCTTCGGTGATCTTGAAGTAAAACGCAGTCCAGCTCCACCATCCGAGCATATTGTTTGCGCTCACGCGGCTGTGATGGAGCTCGCGAATCGCGGCGCCATAGTTTTCCAGTTGCGAGTGGTAGTGATTTCCGGCGGCAAACATCAGGCGCTCTGAAGAAATTGACTCGCCCGCTGGTAGAGGAACGTTTAATTCGATCAGGTTTTCGGCCGGGCCTTCGCGCAGGCCGGATTCCTCATCGGTGGCTTGTATCTCGGTCGTTCCAGTCGAATCGATGGTGAATGCGGCGATGGCGGGTCCGTCCGGCGATGAAGATTCGGTCTGCAGATGAATGATGGTGAGGAAGCGATTGGAAGTGAGGGCGCCCCAAAACAGGCTCTCATGGCTGTCGCGGTTGTAAATTAGCTGGCTGCCCACGGCCCGATGCATTCCCTTGGGAGCTCTTCCCAGGTTGTAAATCTGTAGCGGCGGCCAATCTTCGCTGAAGCTATCGGAAAGAACGCGGTCGCTTTTTTGCGCGCCCGCTAGATCGATCGTTCTGCTTCCGACAGCCTCGACGCTTCGGATGCTTTGGATCGTGGCTGCTTTGCCTGTGTAATTCCGTACCTCGGCCCCGATGACGCCGAAAGATTTGCCCTCGTAGATTTGCAGCGTGTAGGCGAGATCGGGGAAAGTCGATAGTCCGGAGGAGGTGATTGTAATTTTCTTGCCATGTCCGAGAGCATCGTCGAAGTTCGACTGAGCGATGTCGTGTTTCGGATAATCGGTTGACTTAACCCATTTGTGATCGATCTCCGCCGCGACTCTTGCCTGGATGACGCTGTGCCCGTCGCTTCCAGATCGGATTTCGTAGGTTCCATCGGGCTGAATTACGACGGCTAGCCCGGCGGCGGACGCACTGAGCCGCACGGGCGNNAGAAATGTCCGATCATTAAATTCCTTTACGCGGGATTACGAGTTCGCTCGCGGCTTGTGTTGAAGGGCCAAGTTGCTTTCCATTTTGACCAAATGAAGAACACCACTACCCCGGTCAGTAGCGTCAATAGGCCGATCTTGATATAGAGCCAGCCCGAGGTCAGAAAAACGTATGCCCATCCAAAGAAAGCAATGACGACAGGAATGGGATAAAACCACATCTTGTACGGGCGGGCGCTGTCGGGGAACTTCCGTCGTAACAGAGGAATGGCAAAGAGCTGTCCGAGAAACTGCACTAAAATTCTGGTTGTGATCAAAGCGCTGACGAGCTGATCGAGTTTGAGGAATGCCGCGGCAATTGAGACGCCTCCCAAAACCAGCAGAGAGACTTGGGGATAGTTTTTCGTGGGATGCAGTTTCGCGAAGGGGCGAAAGAAATAGCCGTCCAGGGCAGCCGCGTAAGGAATTCGCGAATAGCCTAAAAGAAGCGCGAACACGGAGCCAAACGCCGCCCACAGAATCAGAATTGTTACCGCGATGGCGGCGCCCCTGCCGTATAAGCGCTCCATAAAATCGGAGATGATGAAGTTCGAATGAATGCCTTCCCGCCACGGCACTACTCCCATCACGGCGAGATGCAACGTGAAATATGCGACGCAGCAGATCAGGAGCGAATACAGGATGGAGCGCGGTACTACATAGCCCGGGTTCTCCACTTCATCGCCGATGTAGCACACGTCGTAATATCCGAGATAGTTGTAGACAGCAATCAGAGTCGCGCTGCCCAGTCCGAGCACAAAGCCGCGATTAAAGGCCATCGCTCCAGGAGGAAAATCGAAAGCCTTGTGAGCATCGAAGTGGGGAAACCCGGTCACCACCACGGTTACCATGGCCAGCATTGTGCCGATTGAAAGAGCGAGGGTGACTTTGCTCAAGAAAGTGATCTGGCGGCATAGAAGGAACAGTGCAACCACGCCTGCGGCCACGGCCACGTATTGCTGGCCCCGCGCGGTCAATCCCGGCCATAGATAAGAAGAATAGTTGCCGAAGCCGATCATTCCGGAGGCAATTTCTAATGGGCCGCTGAGAACGAATTGCCAAATGAAGAGAAAAGCCATCAGGCGTCCCCAGGTTTGATGGCCGTACGCCTCGCGCAGAAAATGGTAGCTGCCGCCCGAGCCAGGCAGTGCCGCGCCCAGTTCGCTCCAGATCAGACCGTCGGATACTACGATGAGCGCGCCTGTCAGCCATCCCAGCATGGACTGCGGTCCGCCCATGGACGCCATTAATAGCGGGATCGTGATAAAGGGGCCGACCCCGACCATGTTGGCAATATTGAGGGCCGTGGCATCGCGTAGACCGAATGCGCGCGTTAAGTGAGTGGGTCTTTCAGTCGTCATTCTTAGCGGCGGCCAATCGTACAATCCTAGGGTCCATGAAATCTTTGGGACACGCGAAACTATAACCCTACCTTCGGACTTCTCGCATGTTTGCTTCTGCGGGCTTACGGTTGGTCGCGAATTTACCGATAGCCTGCTCGTTTGTCAATTGTTTTGTACATTTTTGCACGGATCGCTTCGACAGCGACAGTTTTTCGCGATACAAATCCTCAAACTCTCAATACAATTGTTCCCGCGTTCCACCTCGCCGAGAGAGAGCAACCGTCATGCTCGCAGAAGAGCGTAGATTTCGAATCCGAGAAATGCTTTCCGGTCAGCGCACCATTGCCGCGTCTGATCTGTGCGCGGCTTTGGGAGTTACGGCGGCGACGATCCGTCGCGACCTGGCAGCTTTGGAGCATGATGGAGTGCTGGTTCGTTCCCACGGGGGAGCCGTTTCACGGATGTCCAGCACCAGCTTCCAGCCGTCCTACCAAACGCTGTCGCACATTCACAGCACTGAGAAGCATGCCATTGCGCGCGAGGCCGAACATCTGGTGCTGGATGGCGAGACTGTTTTTCTGGAGGGAAGCACCACCGTATATGAGCTTGCCTCTTGCTTAAATCAGCGGAAACGGCTAACGGTGGTAACGAACTCTCCGACGATTGTTTGCCAGTTGCAACGAAGCACGGGAGTGACCGTCCTTTGTACGGGCGGCGATCTGCAAAAGGACACATTTTACTTTTCCGGGGAATGGGCGCAGCGTGCTCTCTCAGAAATTAGGTTGGACAAAGCAATCTTGGGAGTGAGTGCAATCGACATTTCTTACGGCGTCTCTACGGCGAACCATGCCGAGGCGCAAATCAAGAAAATGATCACGAAAGCGGCGAAGACGAGGATTGCATTGGTGGATCATAGCAAGTTTGGCACTCAGAGCTTCGCCTACGTCGGACCCGTGACGGACATCGACGTCCTCGTCACCGATTCTGGCACCGATCCAACATATGTAAAGGCCTTGCGCGAAATGGGTATAGACGTCGTGATCGCAGGCGAGGAAACGCGAAGAACAAAACAGGAAACGACACATTCGCACAAATAAATTGACAATCGATCACGCACAAGATAATTTGAGGCCGTCCCAAGCTTAACTGCGCTGTGAGGAAATTGTGAGCGATTGTGGCAAAAAGATTCGATTAAATCGTATTTTGGGCGGCTCGGAACGCCGCGCACTGGTGGTCGCATTCGATCATGCATTGGTTTTAGGCCCTATTCCCGGCACTGAAGATCCCTTAGGAAAGATTCGACAATTTGCCAGAGCCGATGTCGATGCATTGCTTTTGAACCTCGGGCTTATCCGCCAATTTGCAGACTCGCCGATAGCCGGCCCAATTCCTGCTTTGATTGCGCGGCTGGATTGGACGACGATTTGGTCGGCGATTGGACAAAACGGAAGCGGCGCGTTGCATAGCGCCCTTCTCGCACGTCCCGAGGAGGCGTTACGCCATGGCGCAGACGCTGTTCTCACTTATCTCGTAGTAGGGACCGGCGATACCGAGTTCGAGATGAGGGAGATTACACGCAACGCCGAGGTCGCTCGCGAATGCGAACGCGTGGGTATCCCGCTCATTGTTGAATCGCTCGCCCGCGGAAAAGATGTACGGAATCCTGGCGATCCTAAATGGCTCGACCTGCACACGCGTATCGCTGCCGAACTTGGCGCCGATGTGGTTAAAACAGATTACAGCGGCGATGTAGACTCGATGCGGTCGGTAGTAAAAAGATGTCCCATACCAATTCTGGTGCTAGGCGGAAGCCGTCATGCGTCGGACAAGCGCGCGCTTGATGTAGTGCGTGAAGTTGCGGCCGCCGGAGCAGCTGGGGTTTTCTTTGGCCGCAATGTCTTTCAAGCGGAAAACATGAAAACATTCCTTGAACAGGCACGTGCCGCTCTTGATGGGGCGGTGTCGCCGGATCTTCAAGCGACCCCAAGATGAAGACATTGACCTCCCTCCCACAGGCCGTTCGACTCAAAAACCTGATGGATGGTCGGCCGGGATTTCGGCTGCAGGCTAAGTGGGGACATGTCTCTGTTCTCCAGGGCGGAGGACATATCTGCGAGTTGAACCTCAATTCATGTTCCGGAGTGAATCCGCTATGGCGTCCGCCATGGACGACCATCGACCCACACGCCTACAAGCCTGCGAAACATGCGCGTAAGTATGGGCCCGCACCGGACGCTCGCTTATTGTGCGGCATTGCGGGACATAATCTGAGCTTCGATCACTTCGGACCACCTTCCGTCGAAGAAACAGCAGCCGGGCTTAGTACCCACGGCGAGGCTCCGGCGCTGAAGTGGGAAATTCAGAAGCAGCGGCGGTCGACCAAGCCCCAACTCGAGTATGGACTGACGCTTCCGGAAGCTCGGATCAGTTTCAGCAGGAGGCTAACGCTCGACCGTCTAAATCCCGTAATTTATTGCGAGGAAGAGGCGGTTAACCTTGCTAGTTACGACCGGCCGATTTCGTGGAATGAGCATGTAACTTTTGGCCCGCCGTTTTTGGAAGCGGGGGTTACATGGTTTGACATGCCGGCAACGCGATCGAAGGTTTGTCCAGCCAGCTATAGTCCGCGCTTCAACCTTCAGCCGAATGCTGAATTTGCGTGGCCCAATGCACCAACCCAGGATCGCGATTCGATAAACTTACGCACCACGCCAGCGCAACAGTTTGGACACTATACAGCGCAATTGCTCAATTCGGAGCTTGAGTTTGGTTTCATCGCAGCATGTAATCCGCGCCTGAAACTCCTGGTCGTGTATGTATTTCGACGGGCAGACTTCCCATGGGTGGGCAATTGGGAAGAACGATACAACCGAAGCCAAGCGCCATGGCGGGGAAAAACGTTCTGCCGGGGACTGGAGTTCAGCACAACTCCTTTCGCTATACCGCGACGCGAAACCATCGATCAAGGCCCGCTGTTTGGAGAGCCAACTTATCGCTGGCTTGCGGCCAAATCCAAGGCTCGGGTTCGATATCTGATTTCATTGTTGGAAGTACCGGAAAACTTTGGCGGCGTCGCGAGTGTTTCGATCGCCAAGGCGAAGGGCAAAATCGAAGTTGTCGAGTCCGGCACTCAGGCGCGAAAGCTTTCAGTGGCGGCGGATAAATTTCTATGAACGTCGCGAAAAAACGAGCACTTTAGATCAACAACTGCGCGGTAACGCAAGCCGGAATCCAAAACCATGAGTTTGCTTGCCATTGATATCGGTTCGAGCAGGTGCAAGGCGGTGGTTTTCGCGACAGCTGGCGGGATACTCACGCAGCACGACTGCGCGTATTCGCCAGAGTTTCCCGCTCCTTCCCAGGCGGAGATGGATCCAGAGATTTTTTGGCAGGCGGTGTGCCAGTGTTCGCAAGCGGTATCCAAGAATCTTTCCGATCCGGTTCGAGCCATGTGTCTGAGCTCACACGGCGAAACTTTCGTGCCGGTAGATGGAAGCAACGAGCCAATCGGCCCCGCCATCCTCAATCAAGACAATCGAGCCATCGAAGAAGCAGAGTGGCTCGAAACCACAATCGGAAGAAAACAACTTTTCAACATCACCGGGCTGGTGGCTCATCCCATGTATCCAGTTCCGAAAATTCTTTGGCTGCGGAAGTACCGGCCGGATATTTTTGGTCCCTCGGTTCACTTTCTTACAGTGATTGGTTATGTTCTTTCGCGATTAGGCCTTCCCCCTTATGTCGACCATTCCCTGGCTTCCCGCTTCCTGGCTTTTGATATCCGGCAGCGACGTTGGTCCGACGAGATTCTAGCCGCCACCGGAATAGATGCCGAATGCCTGCCCGTTCCTGTACCTGCAGGATCGATTGCAGGAATATTGGCCGCAAGCGGCGCCAAACAACTCGGTCTGCCACCGGAAACAATTGTCGTGATGGGGGGACACGATCAACCCTGCGGCGCATTGGGAGTTGGGGCAATCGCTGCGGGCCGCGTCGCCGATTCGATCGGGACTTACGAATGCCTGTTGGCTGTTTCCGATGAGCCGACTTTAACCGACACGGCGCTTGCGGCGTCGCTCAACTCTTATTGTCACGTGGTTCCCGACAAGTTTGTCACGCTGGCGTTTTTTCCATCCGGAATCATGATGAAGTGGTTCCATGATTTGTTGTATGGAAAGGCGGACGGAGAAACGTACGGAAAGAGCTACGGCGAAGGCATTCCCGCTAAGGACACGGAGTTGTCTTGTCCGGAATCGATTCACTATTCGACATTGGAACGGGACGCGCCGATCGGGCCAACGGGAATTTGTATTACTCCTAACCTGATCGGTACTTGCAATCCTGACTTTAACCCGCGGGCACGAGGAATCATCTCCGGCTTAAGCGCCAACACAACTCGCAGCGAGATTTACAAGGGCATTCTCGAAGGGCTGGCCTGTGAACTGCAACAGATGACCGGTATTCTGGCTGAGGCTGTGGGGGATTTTCGGGACATCTACGTTACCGGAGGTGGGTCGCAGTCGGCGCTGGGTCTGCATTTGAGAGCCGCGCTATCGGACCGGAAGTTGCATGTCATGGAGTGCCCGGAAGCAGTGTGTCTTGGCGGCGCAATACTGGCGGGAGTTGCAACCGGAGAATATCAAAGCGTTGAGGAGGCGGTAAAACTCGTCGTCCGCGATGTTGCCGTGGTATTGCCTGACGATGCGATTGCCGCATCCTACGCTCAACAATCTCGGCAGTATCGACATTTGCGTTCAGTACTTATGGCAGACGCGGGCGCTGAAGTTGAATAGGTGTATAGGAGGAAGAGTGATTCACGCGAGAGTAGGATTCATAGTTTTTGGAGTGCACAAAGATGGATTGAAAGATCCAATGGGCACCCCGTTTATTGATGACGCATTGGTAGAAAGAGCCAAGCAGGCACTGCTTGACGCGGGCCTCAAAGTTATTGCACATGACATTGTTGTCGCCAGTAAGGAAGAGGCGCGTGCGGCATTCAGGAAAATGAAATGCGATGATGGCATCGATGCGGTCGTCCTGTTTTCCGGGACGTGGGTGTGGGCGGCGCACATGGTCGGCGCAATTCGCGATTACTGCGCGGGCGGCAAAGGCTTGCTTCTGTGGACGCACCCGGGCTCGCAAGGGTGGCGCCCGGTTGGAGGATTGGTACTGCATGGAGGATTGCTCGAGATCGGTGTCCCGCACAAGTTTGTATACGGAAGTGCCGACGAGCAAGACACTATAAGCAAGATTGCCAGCTTTGCACGAGCCTCACATCTGAAGAAGTTCCTGAACATGTCAACCATCGGAACATTTGGTGGCCGCGGGATGGGACAGACCTGCGGCGCTGCCGATCCTTCGCAGTGGATGCGAATGTTCGGCGTCGATATTGATTCCCGCGATACGACGGAGTTGAAGCAGATAGCGGAGGGGATCTCGGCAAAAGAACTCGATGAGCTTGAGCCGCGGTTGAAGGAGTTGTTTGGCAATGCGCCGGAGCGGAATGCGGTTACCGAGCGCTCGATGCGACTTTATCTCGCTCTAAAAAAAGTTATAGCAAAAGAAAAATTTGATTTCTACACAATTCAATCTTTCCCTGGACTGGCTGGCGATTACTCCGCGACCTGTTTCGCGCAGAGCATGATGCTGGAGGACGGAGTCGGCACTTCCACACTCGGCGATTTCAATACTGCTTTGACCGTTCTGCTGCTCACCAAGTTGAGCAAAGAGCGGGTGTATTACGGCGATCTGCAGCACATTGATAAGAAGACGAAAGAAATAAAGATCATCGGCGATGGCGCTTGTCCGCCGTCGCTGGCGAGCAAACTGGGTCCGGCTGGATTCTCTGAACATGGCATTCCCACTGAGGGCGAAGCGGGCGGCCTCTCGGTGAAGTTGATTTGCAAAGTTGGCGAAGGAGTATTGGCGCGCCTCGGCAGGGTGAACGGCGAGTTTCAAATGGTGATCACCCGAGCCAGCATTTTTGAGCCTCCCGCTAAGGACGTCGAGAAAAGGCTCAATGAATGTGGCATTCCATTCTGGCCGCATGGCTTCGTGACGGCGCATTGCGGCATCGACGTCTTACTGCAGCATTGGACCAATGAATATGCCTGTTTGGGTTACGGGGAAGACCTGTATCCTGCCCTCGTTGATTTTTGCGAAATAACGGGAATCAAGGCAATCCTTCCCTGAAAACCGATTGCACCATTACCGATCGCAGTTATCAAGCACAGTGGAAATGACCCGATGCAAGCGTCAGATGGAACCAACCGAAGAACTTTTCTAAGAGGGGCTGGCGGCATGTTGCTGGCCACCGGCATGAATGCGCACTCGTACGCCCGAATTCTCGGGGCTAATGATCGTATACGTCTGGGACAGTTGGGATGCGGTGATCGGAGCGAGGGACTTGTGCATATGGCGCAACTCGCAGCCAAGCAAATCCCGGCGGAAGTGGTTGCCATATGCGACCTCTGGAATCGGGCGCGTGAGCGCCGTGCCGCGCAGGTAAAAAAGGTTTTTAAGCTTGAGCCCGAGATGTATCAGTACTCCGAGGAGATGCTTGCGAGGAAAGATATTGACGGCGTAATGATCGCGACTGGAGATTTCCAACATGCGAAGCTGTGCTCCGAGGTGGTGAAGGCGGGCAAGGATTGTTACGTTGAAAAGCCGTTTGCCAATGTGCTATCGGAGGCAAAAGAAGCTCGCGATGTCGTAAAAGCTTCCAAACAAGTGGTGCAGATGGGAACGCAGCACCGTACTCAGCCTTATCCGCTGGCAGTGCGGGATATTATTCGGTCGGGAAAGATTGGCGACGTCGTTCACATTGAGCAGGAATGGAATGTCAATGAAGAGCGCTGGCGCTTTGTCGGAGCCGATACCGGCATTTCGCCTGACATGTTGAAGGATGTGAATATGGAGTGGAAGAGCTGGCTCTATGGCCGAAAGTCGCAGCTTCGCGAAGAGGATACGGATTGGAAGCGCTGGCTGCTGGGCAAGCCAGATCGGCCGTTTGATCCGCATGTCTATCTTGAATTCCGACTCTATAAGGATTTTTCCTCAGGGATATTTGATCAGTGGCTCAGCCACGGAAGCGATCTGGTTCACCTTTGGACAGACGAATCTTNNGTTCACCTTTGGACGGACGAAGCTTTTCCGTCGAGTGTGGTGGCGAATGGTGGCGTTTTCGTCTGGAAGGATGGACGGGAAAATCCCGATACATGTGTGGCGGCCGTCACTTATCCCAAGGGATTTCTATACACGTACAAGACGACGTTTGGAAACAGTTACCGGAGTTTCTCGCGCATTCAAGGTCGCATTGGGACGATCGAAAACTATGGGGGGGAGGGCGCGTCTCTGTTCGTAACGACAAACGAAGGTGGACGAAAGGAATTCGATCCCTGGGAGTCCGGCCCTGTGTATACCCAACCACCGCTGGTGGGACCGTCCGGCGACTCAGCAACAACGCTGAAAATTCCCGGAGCGCCGCCGCCAAGTTCTCTGGGGCCGGACGATGACGATGCCTTGCATCTGGTAGATTGGCTTGCGGCCATGCGGGCGCGCCGAGAGCCGAGTGCAACTGTCGATCACGGCTTTTCGCATTCCATTGTGTGCATCATGGCGGCGCAGTCCTATTGGAGCGGAAAGAAGTTGTACTGGGACCCTCGGCGCGAGGAGATTACCGATCTGCCCGTATGATCTCGCGCACGCTCGCAACGCAAAAATTCTTAACTCAATGGAGGAATCGGTGACTAGCTGCAGGATCGTGCAAAGCAATGTGTTATCGGCGGTCAGATTTACTGTGCTTCTGCTGCTTGCGGGTGGCGGCGTTGCGATGGTCGCGACGAAAGCGAGCGGCGAGCAGCACTCTTTACAAGTTACGGTAAATCCAGCAGACGGCAAATACACCATCGCCATGCGTGGAGCTGATTCCTATGTCGTGCGCGCGGGAGTTGGAGTTGAAGTGGATGGGCGCTGGCTGCGTGCGGCCGATTATCCGCAGCATAGAGCGGAGCACTCGGAAGCTCATGGATATTTGGGCGACGCGACTGACTGGCAAGTGACTTACTCCGGCCTAAGCGGACAGCCAGATCTTATATATCACTTGCGCGCATATGCGACCGAACCTTTCGGCGATATCCAGGTAACGGTTCGTAACACCGCGGGAAAGACAATTCACGTCGAGGCCATTCGTTCGCTGGATGCTAACGAAAACGCGATCATCGACCTGGGAGGCCCGCTGACTGACAATCGGATTCTCTCCGATAGCTTCAGCGAGGACCGTCCAGCCATTACCATTCGCAATTTCGGGGATGCCGAGAAGCAGATGCATCGCGCGGTTGGCAGTCAGCTCATCTACAACCGGAAGAGCCATCAGAGCCTATTTCTCGGCGCGCTTAGCTCGGAGCGTTTCCTAACCATTCTTCGGCTACACCTCGGCGGCTCTTCTAGCACTGGTGCTAAGGCTTCAGCGTACGAAGTCGATTCGGTGGGGACAACTGAGATGGCAAGGGAAAATTCTCTTGAGCATTCCTCTACAGAAGATCAAGTGCAGTTGAGTCTGCCGGTCGCCTCCGGTGCGGAGCTATCTTCGGAGCGTGTGCTCTTCAGCGTCGCCACGGATTATCATCGGCAGCTTGAAACCTATGGTTCGTTGATCCGCCAGATTCATCACGCCAGAACCTCGGCTCCGGCATTGATGGGCTGGTGGAGTTGGACGGCATACTACTTCGGATTGAATGAAGGCGCGGCCCTGACCAATGCCGAGTGGGAAGCGCAAAATCTGAAATCTTTCGGCTATAGCGTCTTCCATATAGACGAAGGCTATCAATACGCGCGAGGAGAATACATCACTCCGAATGCAACTCTTTTCCCGCGGGGTCTTGCGCCGCTTTACTACAAAGTGCGTGCTCTCGGGCTGTTGCCGGCAATTTGGACCGCTCCGTTTGAAGTCTCGGAGCGGTCATCCATTTATCGAGATCATCCTGACTGGCTCGTAAAGAATGCGCAGGGGAAGCCCATTCATGCCGGCACTGTCGTGGACAACAAAGATGGGCTGTTCGTGCTGGATACTACCAATCCGGGTGCGCAAGAGTATCTGCGAAAAACTTATTCCACTCTAGTCAATGATTGGGGCATTCGCAGCATCAAGATGGATTTTATGGACGACACTCTGATTGAAGGCTACTACTACAAACCAAATACAACCGCGCTGGAGGCGCAGCGCATTGGGCTTGGGATTATTCGGGAAACCGTCGGAGACGAAGTCTATTTAGATAAAGATGGAAGCGCCATGCTAAACCCGGTGGGATATGTGGACTATGGCAGGACATCGCAGGACACGGGGCATACTTTCGATGCCAGCAAAGAAGCAGCCCCGGGAATTGCAGCTCGTTACTATATGGATCACAATTTTTTTGTGACTGATCCAGACGCTTTTACCGTATCGACGCAAACCATCGACGACCAGTCATGGCACGAAAGCAAAAAGCCAGCGACTTTGGACGAGGCTAAAGTTTCCATTGCGCTCGCTGCCGTTTCCGGCGGCATGTTCGAGATTGGAGACAATCTCCCATCCTTGTCGAAAGCTGCTGACCGTCTTGCTCTGATTCAAAATAAGGATCTGATTCAGATGGTGCGTTTGGGAAGAGCATCGATACCGTTAGATCTAATGGATTACACACTCGAGGATGTGCAGCCGAGTTTATTCTTCCTGAAAGAGGATGATCGGCAAAGCATTCTGACGATTTTTAACTGGACAGATAAAGAGAGGGATCACTCTATCGATCTCACCTCCGCCGGATTGTCCGCCGGCAGTCAGTATTCAGTAACGGATGTTCTGGATCACCAGGAGATCCGCGTTTCATCCGGCAATATGCTTGCCTTGCATCAGCCCGCGCATTCGGTACGGGTATTGAAAATCGTCGACTCCCGGATTGCCGCGGTTGCTCCCTCCGTGACCACCGACCATCCATCGTCCGGCGATGCCGGAGCCATGCTTTCATTTGCCGCGCACAGCAAAGAGGGAACGGCGGTGCTTTCCTATCATTGGGATTTCGGCGACGGCGTTATGCAGGAAGGCAGAGAAGTGAAACATACGTACACAGAGCCTGGCGATTACGAGGTGCATCTGACGGCGAGCGGCCTCAGCGGCCTTAACTCGGACGATCACTTTCGTTTGCACATCAAGGGGCACATGCCGACAACCTTTGATCCTCCAAGCATCAAACGTTATCAACCGGCGAACTGAAGCGATTCGGCGATCTTGTGAGCAGAGCTGGACGAGCGAGACGCCCGTCGTTTCCACGAAGTAACTTTAGCGGCGTTGCTTCAGAAAGCGATCACGATACTCTGAATCGCGAAATGCTTCAGTGCCCCCAGGGCGCGTGGTTGAGAGCGCTGCGGCAAGATTGCCAGCCGCGAGACAACTTTGCAGATCGTCGGTGCGGAGGAACTGATGCAAGAATCCGGCATCGAAGCTGTCACCAGCGCCCACGGGATCAACGATTTCCACCCTTGTGGCCGGACTGACAAAATGTTCGGTGCCACGCCGCGCTATCGCTCCATGCGCGCCCATTTTCACGACTACGAGCGGCACCAGGGACGCCAGATTCGACACAGCGTCGTCAATGCTCTGGGTTCCTGCGATTTTTTTGGCTTCGCGCTCGTTCGGCAGGAAAATGTCAACGTAGCGCAAGACTTCTTCGATATCACTCTTCCATTCGTTTTCGGGATCGTCATTTGGATCGAGTGAAATACTAAGCCCGCGCTTTTTGAGTTCTCGAAAAAGATCTGCTATCTGGGGACGCAGGCCGCGCTGTAAGTAAAACGATGACAGGTGAAAATGCCGAGAGCCGCCAACGTAGTCGAGATTAATGTTTTCAATTTTCAAATCAAAGATCGTTCCTGGATAGGTCAGAATGTTGCGCCAGTTTCCGTGCTGCAGAATTACACTCAGACCGGTTTGAGCGCTGGAATTTCGGACGACTTGTTCAACATGCACTCCGCTGGCGGAAAGACGCTGCAGCGCGATATCTCCGAGGGAATCTCCTCCAATGCAGGAAACAAATCCCACGCGACTGCCGAGCGCGGCCAAATTATGCGCCACGATTGCGGAGGAGCTTCCGAGTGTAAGCATCATGTTCTCGGCTAATAGTTCGCGCTCGGGAGGCAGCGCTTCAGGAAGTCCGTAGAGGATCAAATCGAGATTGAGTTCTCCGGCAATGGCGACATCGAATTGTGGCACTCGTCCCTCCTGGTTGCCGCACTTGGCAGGGGTCAGCAAGCTTCACTTATGTCGTTTGGATGATCGAGCCTTGCGGAAGTCGGGCGATACTTGCTGCGCGCCTGCATCAACCTGAGTGATCTGGATGCCGGCTTTGCGTAGCTTGTGGATATCATTTTTGGGAGCAAAACGGTCGGTGATAACCTGGTCAACCTCCGATGGAGGCGCGATCAGCGAAAGACTGCGACGGCCAAACTTGCTCGAATCGCAAACGGCCACGACAATTCGGGCGACGTCCATCATGGCGCGATTTACTTTTGCTTCCAATAGATTGGGCGTGCTCAGGCCATAGTTGACGTCGAAGCCATCAACTCCAAGGAAAAGTATGTCGGCACTCAAGCGGCGCAGTGTTTCTTCGGCAATCGGCCCGACCAGCGAAAAAGAATTCTTCCGCAAAGTTCCTCCGGTCAGGATCACGTCGAGTGACGAACCGGCCAATTCCGCCGCAATATTCAGTGCATTAGTGATGATGGTCAGATTCTTGTGATGGCGGAGCGCCCTCGCGATAGCGGTTGTAGTAGTTCCAGAATCCAGAATGACTACCTGGCCTTCTTCCACCATATTCGCAGCCGCGTTCGCAATTTGAACTTTTTCCTTGCGATGCAGCTTTTCCTTTTCCCGCAACGTGGGATCTTCGAGTGCTCCCTCATGGGCGGGGAGGGCTCCGCCATGGGTGCGATGGACCTTACCAGCGGAGTGAAGAATCTCAAGATCCTTGCGAATCGTGACTTGCGATGTGCGGAAACGCTTCGCAAGCTCGTCGACCACGACTCGGCCGTCCAAACGCAAGGCCTCTAAAATCGCCCTTCGACGTTCCTCAATCAGCATTGGAGGTTCAACTCGCAAAAACTAAAGAGTGGGAACCACTGAGAACTCGCGTATTCCTTTCTATCGTTATGCGTTTCCGTTGTCCACGAAAAAAGACCTGGACTTTGGAAGCGTTTCAGAACATGACAACGCCATCATTTCCCAGAAGACTTCGGGATTGAGGCCGCCAGTTTTTGTGCTTGACTCCCGGGCTAATCGCAAGTAAATGTCTATATACGTAATAAAACGAAAGTTAGCTACGGGCTGGTTTTAACGAGGGATTGTTGCCGTGAATGCTCTTGCTAAACTTCTTGACCTTTCGAGAGAAGAAAAAATTGAGCGCGGCCTTTTATACACTCCTGCGGAAATCGCGCAGCAGCCTGCCACTTGGGAATCCACTTTCTCTCTTTTTCAGAAACATCGCGCCGGACTGATTGAATTTCTCGAAGCTGCCGGCGTTGCCGATACCGCTGGGCCGAGGCCAACTGTGTTACTCGTCGGCGCTGGCACTTCCGACTACATTGGCAGAAGTCTTGTGAACGTCCTCCGGCGCCTTTGGCGGTGCCAAGTTATTGCCGTTCCCAGCACCACTCTACTAACCCACGCGGAAGAGTTTGTAATCCCCGGTCAGCGCTACATCTGGATTTCATTCTCCCGGTCTGGCGACAGTCCTGAAGGTGTGGCTGTGCTGGAAAAGGCTCTATCGAGTCCTCTCGATATACAGCACGTCATAGTCTCATGTAACGCGAGGGGACGCATGATTAACTGCGTCGACGGCAAGAAACAGGCATTCCCTGTCGTTCTGGATGATTCGGTCAACGACCGCGGCCTCGCAATGACCAGTTCATTTTCTAATATGGTCGTATTTGGTCAGTGCCTTGCCCACATTCACCATACCACGCAGTACGAATCGGTACTCAGTCGGCTCGTTGAAGCGGGAACGAGCTTCCTGCCGCTAGCCGCCGATGCTGCGGCGGCACTAGCCGCCGAGTCTTATTCAAGGGTCTGTTTTTTGGGATCGGGCGCGCTTGAGGGTGTCGCCGCTGAAGCTCGATTGAAGGTTTTGGAGCTGACAGCGGGCGGAATTCTGACGATGTCGGAATCGTTCCTGGGACTGCGCCATGGTCCGATGGCAGCCCTCGATAAAAACACGTTGCTGGTTGCTTTCCTTTCGAACGATGAAAGGGTTGCGCGCTATGAGATCGACCTGCTGCGTGAGATCGCGAAGAAGCGGCTGGTGAAAAATCAGGTCGTCGTTGGCGGGCACTCGAAATTGCCGATGGATGGGTTCGCAGACCGCTATCTCGCCCCCGATATTCGCATAGCGGTGCCAGATGAGTGTCGTCCGCCAGTAGACGTTATCTTCGGTCAGTTGCTAGGTCTTTTTTGTTCGCTGCATTCGCAACTGACTCCCGACAGACCCAGTCCCGGCGGTGTTATCAGCCGGGTAGTTGAGGGCGTGAGGGTTTACGCCTAATGATGTGGTCCGGTAAGCAGGTTCGATTTGTGTAAAGAGGAGTAGCGATTTTGTACTCGTCCTCTTAGTTTTCGGGTTTCAAAATCGATCACAAACCGACAAAATGGTTGACAAACGAGCAAGCTGTCGGTAAATTCGCGCAAACGTAAATTGGCATTTGCTATTGAGCCGCAACCAAATGCAGGCCAGATTGGTTTCAGGAGATGTGGGCATGAAGAGAACTTGTCGCAGTCCATTGCCAGCGCACTTGCGGATTTGTTGTTTCCTCGCACTCCTTTTAATTGTCGGATCGGCAGCGCCGGTGTGGTGCCAGTTCACGACGGCCCGGCTTAGCGGGACGGTCAGTGATTCGTCGGGCGCGGCGGTGTCTGGAGCGACAATTGCCGTCCAAGACCTGGGCACGGGATATACAAAGACGACAACGAGCGAAGCGAGCGGCCGGTATATCTTCCCAAGCCTGCCGGTGGGAACTTATCAGATCACAGTTTCAATGGGTGGCTTCGGCACCTATATACAGAAGGGCATGGTTTTGTCCGTCGGTCAGGCCATCACTCAAGATGTTGCCATGAAAATGGGCCGGGTCGAGCAGCAGGTGGTGGTAAACGCCGATTCCTCCATGGTTACGACTGATTCGGCCACAGTCGGGCAATTGATCGACCAAAAAACCATAACCGAATTGCCGCTGAACGGACGCGACGTGCAGCAGTTAGTTTTTCTAGCTCCCGGAACGACCAACGTCACCGCCAATTATTGCGCCGCCAATTGCGAGGGCGGAGTATTTCCGCAAGAGCAGTACGCCAAGGTAAACGGCGGCGGAGCGAACGGAGTTAATTACCTGTTGGATGGCGTCGATGCCAACGACACCTACATCAATGCCAATGTTCCCTTCCCCAACCCCGACGCCATCGAAGAATTCAATCTGGTGACTGGCAATATGAGCGCCAGCTTTGGAAACGCCATCGGTGGCGTCGTAAATGTAATTACCAAATCGGGCACGGACAAGATTCATGGCGATGTATTCGAATTTCTACAGAACTCCGCCCTCGATGCCAGCAATTACTTTGCTGCCGGACAGGTGAACCCCCTAAAGCAAAATCAATTCGGAGTGAGCATCGGCGGTCCGATTATCAAGAACCGGCTGTTTTATTTTGGCAGCTATCAGGGAACCCGCTTCCGGACCGCGAACAATGGCCAGATCGCCACTGTTCCGAATGCGGCCGAACGAACCGGAGATTTTTCCGATCTGCTCCCTGGTACGCAGTTGTACGATCCGTCTCAGCCGCCGATGTCAACGCCATATATCAACAATCAAATTCCCGTAAGCCCTGTTGCCACATACGTTCTGAATCACATCCCTCTTCCAAATGGACCCAACGATCAGGTTTCGTTCAATGGCGGTCCCGATATTCAGAACACCGATGAATATCTAGCCAAGATCGATTTCAACTTCGGCAAGCATCACCTGAGCGGGCATTATTTTCAGATGAATTACACGGACCCGGTCTTTGTTCCGCCTGCCAACAATCTCTTGCAATTGCGCGGCGATGCTGAACATCTCGTTCTAAAAAACATCAGCGTGGTCGATATCTATACCATTTCTCCCACCTTTTTATTGAGCAGCTACTTCGGATATAACAGCGAAAACGGCACTACTCTTTCCTCAGCCCCGTTTAGCATGGCCGACGCAGGCTCCAACATTGCAGTACCGCAAAATCTTGGCGGGGGAAATGGTCCCGTCCTCAATGTGGCCGTAGGAGGCGGCGGCGAGTTTAATCTGCAGGGCACACCTTTTGGAGTCTGGAATCGCGGCGATCAATCGCTGCGTGAAGTCGCGAGATGGATGCACGGGAAACATGAAGTGGAGTTCGGCGGCGAAGTCCTTCGCATCCGCCTGCCCATGGGAAATCAATATCAGGAAAGCGGCGTTTACGACTTCGAAAATTTGACCGGCAATCCTTTGGCGGACTTCGAATTGGGCGCTGTGAGTTCGTTCACCCAAGGCGGCGGTCTTTACTTGAACGTTACCGGATACCGCGAAAGCCTCTTCGTACAAGACAGCTGGAAAATTCACCCCCGGCTTTTGCTGACCGCCGGAATGCGCTGGGATCCTTTCTTCCCCTATACAGACAGCTTGGGGCGAGTAGCCTGCTTCGTTCCCGGCGCCCAGTCACAGCGTTTCCCGAATGCCCCCGTGGGCATGCTGTTCGGGGGAAAGAATCACGACCCCGGATGCCCCGAATCTTCCATTTATAACAACGCGAAAAACTTTGGCCCGCGGCTGGGCTTTGCCTATCGCGCGACCCAGGATGGCAACACCAGCATTCGCGGCGGGGCCGGTTATTACTACGAGGCCCCGAATACAGTCGCCTTCGAAGACGTGGTGGGAGTTCCGCCGTTCGCTCCAATTATTAATGTGGGCTCAAGCGCCGGATCGCCGTATGTAACCGCCGCCGATCCGTATGGAAGTTCGGGAGTCACGAACGTCTTCCCCGGTCAGTTCGGCCCGGTCAATCCAACCCCGAGTACTGCCATCTTCCCGAACGGCGGAATCTCTTTCAATCAAATATTCGACCGGCACTTCCGCCTACCGATGGTGCTGTCCTATAACCTGACCGTTGAACACGGATTCAAACAGGATTGGATGATGCGCGTAGCGTATGTCGGCAACATAGGTCGCCATCTTAGCGGCACCGGCGATCAGGAAAGCGGCCTGTTGCAACTGAATCCATCTCACTGGGACCCGACACAACAAGCGGAAGTTCCTCTTTATTCTAACTACGGATCCATAGGCTCCATTAATTCTGGGGTTAATAGTAGCTACAATGCTGCCCAGATTACCCTCCAGAAGCGCATGACCCATGGTTTCTCGTTCTTGACTAACTTTACCTGGTCCAAGGAGCTGGATGATTTCGCTCCCGCTGGCGGCTCGCCTTACCTGACGAATAGCTGCAGTTGTGGGCGCTACTTCGACTATGGCCCGTCCGATGACGATATCGCCAAGACTTTCAAAATCAATGGCGAATATATGGTTCCCCGCATCGGCCTGCCTAAAGGGCTAGACAGCATTGTCAACGGTTGGGAGCTTTCCGGAACCGTCAACTGGCAGAGCGGATTGCCGTTCACCATCTTCAGCGGCATGGATAATTCTTTGAGCGGCATGTTGGGCGATCGCGCCGATCTGGCCGTGCCTAATATTCAGCAAGCTGTCTTAAGTAGTGGCCGCTCTCATACTGACCAAACGGCAGAGTGGTTTAACACAGCCGCATTTCAGGCGAATGCGGTGGGGACTTTCGGCAACACAGGAAAGAACGCTCTGCGCGGACCGCGATACTTCGACGCCGATATAGCTGCGGTTAAAAATTTCAAGATCAGCGAACGCTTCACACTCGAATTCAGAGGCGAGTTCTTCAATGCATTCAACAATGTCAACTTCGGCAGGCCCGATGGTAATCTGTCCGATGGTTCCTTCGGCCAAATATTGGGATTGGCGGGAGGATCGTCCTCCAATACCTACGGAACCGCGCAGCCGAGAATCATTCAATTTGGACTGAAGCTGGCATTCTGATGCGATTCGATCATTACGATCCAGTACTTACAACCAACAATAAGCCAGCACTTACCGTGTGGTGGCGAGGCTCTGCCTTACCCCGACGGTTAGTACATCGAGTTAGTATGTCGGGAATAGTCCGTCGAAAGTGTCAAGTTAGTTCTGCCGTATTAGAAGGAATGTAAGATGACAGGTTTGCCGCGACCTATCGCTCAAGTCGCCTTAGTTTTTTCAATCGTTCTCTCCATCGCGTTTTCATCCTCGGCCCAGGCGCAAACTTCCCCGTCTGCGGCAAAATCCGCTGACGAACAAAGCGCTCTCCGCGCCTTCGCCGCCATTCATCCCATCGATGTCCACGTTCATGTCTTCAAGAACGATCCCGCATTTCAGAAGATGATCGAACGGCTGAACCTGAAACTGTTAAACGTCCTCGTTATGGATGACACCCTTCCCTATCGCAAACAGTTGCAGCCGCAGATCGATGACGCCTTGGCGCTTGTGCACGCAAGCCGTGGCCATGTCGCCCTATGCACGACATTCGCCCCGTACAAGATCGAGAGCGCGTCGTTCGCGGCGGATGCCATCAGGCAGATCGACCGCGACTTCGAGCACGGAGCCGTCGCGGTCAAGATATGGAAGAACATCGGGATGGAAATCAAGGACAACAAGGGCCAATACATCATGGCCGATGATCCGAGGTTGGAGCCCATCTACAAAGACATCGCCGGCCATGGCAAGACTCTGATGACGCACCAGGCTGAGCCCGATGTGGCCTGGGGGCCGGCGGATGAGTCCGATCCCTCGTGGTCTTACTACAAGGAAAATCCGCAATGGTATGTTGCCAACCGGCCCGGGTTCCCCTCCAAGCAGAGAATTCTTGAAGCGCGCGATCACGTGCTGGCTAACAATCCCCAACTGCGCGTCGTGGGAGTCCATCTCGGCAGCATGGAGCGAGATCTAGACAACATCGCCCGCCACCTGGATAAGTATCCGAATTTTGCCATCGACATGGCAGCGAGAATGGAATACTTGATGCTGATGCCGCCAGACAAAGTGCGCGCCTTTCTCATCAAATATCAGAACCGCATCCTCTACGGCACCGATCTCGATTTGCCTCCGGATGCCAAATTCCCGGACGCGCTGACGGAGTGGCAGTCTACTTACGCGCGGGACTGGAAATTCCTGGCAACCGGCAAACCTTTTGAAGTCGAAGGCAAGCCGCGAAACGGGCTGAACCTGCCTCAACCAGTTCTCCAAAAGATATTTCGCGGCAACGCTATACGCTGGATACCTGGGCTGGCGGACGCGTCGTCCTCGAATACCGACAAAATGCGCAACCAAGAATCATTCAAAGAGTAGCGAAATGGCACCCATTTTCCTGCACTATGCTGAGCAATCCAGGCGGCTTTCTCTGCACTGCAGACTGTATGGCGGAGCAGG
>PLBX01000110.1 GCA_003135495.1 Acidobacteriaceae bacterium
GAGCGAAGATTGAGCGGGCTTTTGATCTGAAGCGGCAGTTGAAAAATATTGATAAGATTTTTGCCCGCGTGTTTGCCGCTAAAAATGCCGTAAAGAAGAACATCGCATCTTCAAAACCCAAACCTTCGAAGCGAAAGAAGTGACTTAAACTTCTCCGCCTCTCACCAACTCCAACAGTTCAATCAATTGCTTCAACTTTTCTTGTGGGACGTGGCGCAGCATTTCGCGGCCACGTTTTTCGAGTGGCGCATCCATTTCGCGCAGTAAATTCAGCCCCGCAGGCGTGATCTTTCCATAGATGACACGGCGATCATGTTTGGCTCGCGTCCGCTTGACGAGGCCGCGATCTTCCAGTCGATTCAGCAAGCGGGTAATGTCCGGATCGTGGGTGATCATGCGCTCGCCTATCTCCCGGCACGGCAGGCCTTCCGGCCGCGCTCCGCGCAAGATGCGGAGGGCATTGTATTGCGTCCCAGTGAGCCCGAACTCTTTCAGCCATGCTTCAACTTCTGTCTGGAGCGCATCCGCCGTGCGCAATAACGCAAGATACGCTTCCTGTTCTTCGCTTGTGAAAGGGATCTTTTGCTTGAGTTCGGCCTGCAAACCGCGGGGCATACAACGAAGTTAATCGTTATAACAAAGACCGTCAAACCAATGGGGAGGAACTTACGGGTTTTAGCCTTGGCGGCCTTCCAATCGCTCAATGCGCCGTTCGTGCACTGATGCGATCCTCGCAAGATCGCCGATAAGGTCGGCATGCCCTCGAAGGATGCGGTCATGTTCCTTAACCGACTGCGCCAGACTTTGCACATCCGCTGTGAGCAATTGCAAACTCTCGGCCAAAGCTTCGTGTTTTTCGGTCAAACGTTCCAAGCGCTCATCGGTATTCATATTCATATGTTAGCTCTTAATTGTCTTACGGGACAAAACATCGGAGCCCGCAAATTTAGCACTATTCCAACCGCATTTGATCTCGCTTTGTCCCAACGTAATAGTTTGTAAAGCCTGCGGCCAACGCATCTTTCGAACCCGCCAAAGCATCTATTTAACCACCCGGTTAACATGTTGGAAACCGGACAATTCAGCAAAGGATGGCAACCATGAAGAAGCAATTATTGGCGATGTCGATGGCGTTGCTCGTCCTGCTTAGTATGACTGCGATGGCCGCTACCGGCCGATATGATCAGCAGATTCAGCAGGCGGTCAGCCATAAACTTCACGACGCGAAGCATCTGCAGAGCGTTAGCTCGAGCGTTGAAGATGGCATCATCACTCTGACCGGGACCGTCGGTCTCTATGAGGACAAATTAGACGCCGCAAAGAAAGTCAAGAAACTCGCAAACGTCACAGGCGTCCGCAATGACATTACAGTCGCTGGCGAGACCCTACCTGATGCGCAACTCCAGAAGAAACTGTCTAAGCAACTAGCCTATGACCGGGTCGGCTACTATGACAACGCATTTAATTATGTTGCGGTCGATGTCAAAGATGGCGTTGTAACTCTAACCGGAGACACCGTGTACGACGTGCCCAAGGATATGGCACTCGATATCGTGGCCCGCACGCTCGGCGTCAAAGACGTAGTAAACGAAGTAAAGATTTTGCCCGTTTCCAATTTTGACGATTCGATTCGGATGCGCACTGCGCGCGCTATCTATCGCGATTCGATACTTGGACGCTATGCCAGCGATCCGGCGGATCCGATCCGTATTGTGGTGGACAACGGTCACGTCACGCTCTATGGAACGGTCGAAAACACAATGGACAAAAACATCGCGGGAATACGCGCGAGTTCGGTTCCAGGATCGTTTAGCGTTGAGAACAAGCTGACGGTCAATTAATACTGGGCTCGAACCAATCTCTCCCTGGCGCGGCGAAAGCCGCGCTTTTTTTTGCATCCGATTTTTTGCGATAAAGAGAGTTCAGTTGACTCTGCGGTTGTGCACCAGTTTCAGAGTGTCCCCTTGCAGAATGCGCTGGATCTGATGTTTGGCGTGGACGGTCCAGGGACCCGTAGTATCCAGTTTGACATAAGCGCGCCAGTGCTGAAGCGCCTTGCGTGGCTCACGCATCTTTTCATAGGCAAGGGCGATGTTGTAGTGCGCATCGGCATAAGTCGGCGCGAGTTGAATGGCGGTCTTGTAGGTATTGATCGCTTCCTGCACGCGTCCGGTTTCATCGAGCACATTCCCTAGATCAAAATAGGCCAAGGCGTAGCGCGGATCGATCTGAATCGCCGACCGGTAATGCCGCTCCGCTAACGAGTAGTCTTGCCGGTTGTAATAGAGCGTTCCGAGGTTGATGTGTGCCGCGGCGTGAACAGGGTCCATTTCGAGAACCTTCAAATAAATATTGATTGCTTCATTCTGCGTGGATGGATTTTCTTCCAGCTTAATTCCGTGGGCAAACAGATCGGCAACGTCAGTAACCACAAGTTCCGGTCCACCCTTGGATGGGCCGGACACTACTCTATTTTCATCGGATGAAAAATCGAACATGAATTGCCCGGCGATGGGTTCAACCAGCCGTCCCTGATGGCGAAAAGCAACACGATGTCCGCTCTGGTAGACGCCCGCCTCGAGCAGCGGATTCTCCATGCCTGCGACCTGTTTCTGCATGGCCTCGAGAGACTGGCGGATGACGGCAGGACGAACTTTTTGCGCGCACAGGTCTCGCACCTTCTTGATCTGAACCAGATCGAAAAAGGAATAATCTTCGCTCGCGGTAACCAGCCCTGCCTTCTCCCAGGTCTGAAGCTGGCGAGGGGCGAGCCGAAGAATGCGCTGCAAATCTGCTCGACTGTAACGATACACAGAGTTGACTCTCTGTTCCGATTATCCGGAAATTTCCTCTAGGAAAGCAAGTAGCAAGGGAGTGGAACCTGTGGAGAAACTGGCCAAAATGGCACAAAAGTGGTGTGCGGGCGCCGTCCAAATGAGATTGCTTGGCCGTCGACTCGGCCCTCGACATGATCAGCGGTCTCGTCCGCGGGAGCGCAGCGTGGCGTGCCCTTGCTAGTCGAAGATGGTAAGGTGATTCCAATTGGCAGCCTCTTCACAGTTGCACGGTGGATGCGAAATGATGCTGCCCGGAGCGGGACTAACGTGGTCAGCGCTTGTTCGATTCGAGTTCGAGGCGTGGTGCAAGGCGTCGGCTTCCGCCCGTTCGTATATCGTTTGGCGCGCGCCAATAGTCTCGCGGGATGGGTGCTGAACGGCGAGGAGGGAGTTGAAATTTTCTTGGAAGGCGCGCAAGAAAGCCTCAACGCTTTCGTTCAGCACTTGAAGAGCCAGCCGCCACCCGCCGCCAACATCTCCGAGATCAATGTGCTCAGTGCGATCCCGCTGGGCATGACCGACTTTACGATCCGCGAAAGCGAGCGGCGCGACCGGCCCACAGTCCGAATTTCTCCTGACCTGCCAGTCTGCGAGGCCTGCCTGCACGAACTCCTTGATCCAGCGGACCGGCGCTATTTATACCCGTATATCAACTGCACAAATTGTGGGCCGCGCTACACCGTGGTGTTGAGTCTGCCTTACGACCGTCCAAACACTACTATGCGACGTTGGCCGCTGGACGAATACTGCGAACGCGAATATCGCGATCCCGATAATCGCCGCTTTCACGCGCAGCCGGTGGCTTGCCCCGCATGCGGACCGCATTATCATCTGCAATTTTCGCAACATTCATTGCCGGACGGCGATGCGACAGAACATGAAAGCAAAGACGTTATCCGCGCCGCAACGCAGTTGCTAAGCGAAGGCAAGATTCTCGCCGTTAAAGGACTGGGCGGCTATCATCTCGCGTGCGACGCATCCAACGCGTCGGCTGTCGCGGCTCTGCGTGAGCGTAAATACCGCAAAGAAAAACCTTTCGCGCTCATGGCGAAAAATATCGGTGTCGTTCGCAGCTTGATTGAGCTTTCGCCCGAGGCGGAGCAGTTACTCATCTCCACTGCGAGGCCTATTGTGTTGGCGCCGGCACTAGCGCCAGACATCGTTGTGCCAGACAAAGTTGCGCCATACGACAAAGTTGCTCAAGGAGTCGCCCCGGATAATAACGATCTCGGAGTGATGCTTCCCTACACTCCATTGCACCATCTTCTTTTCGCGGCGGGCGCGCCCGAAGCACTAGTGATGACGAGTGCAAATCGCTCCAGCGAACCGATCGCGTACGAGGATGAGGAAGCGCTCGATCGCCTGTCTGAAATCGCCGACGCATTCATGATTGGGGAGCGTCCGATTGCGCGTCGCGTCGATGACTCCGTCGCGCGCGTTGGAGCATTTGGCCCCGTCATTCTACGCCGGGCGCGAGGATACGCTCCGGGCGCCGTCGCGAAAATTCCGAACACGCAGCCGATTCTCGCCGTCGGTGGCGACTTGAAGAACGCGATTACGCTGGTCGTGGATGGCCAGGCGTTTGTCAGCCAGCATATCGGCGATTTAGGCGATTTCCAATCGCGCCGCGCGTTTCAGGAGACGATTCAGGATTTAATGTCGATGTACGATGTGCGACCGGCAGAGTTGCTCGTGGTGCATGATGCGCACCCGGAATATATCTCGTCCTCTCACGCCAATTCCCTCGAAGTTGCGAGGGTAATCAGGGTGCAGCACCATCGTGCTCATGTGGCGTCAGTGCTCGCAGAGCGCGGTGAATGGGAAACGCGCGTGGTCGCTGTGAGTTTCGATGGCACAGGCTACGGGGATGATGGCAGCATCTGGGGCGGGGAGATTTTTACGGGCAGCGTCAAAGCCGGGTTTCAACGCGTGGCACATTTGCGCAGCGCTTCGCTGGCAGGCGGCGATGCGGCGGCGCAATATCCGGTGCAGGCGGCAGCCGGTTTTCTTACCCAGTTGGATGACTTGCCCGATCTGACGGCCGCGCCGTTCAATTTTTCTGATCGTTACAAAAATGCGTTGGAATTAATTCGCAAAGATGTTCGAACTTTTGCCACTACCTCTGTCGGACGCCTTTTTGACGCCGCTGCTGCAGTCATTGGGTTCACACGAGAGATTACGTTTGAAGGGCAGGCGGCAATGTGGTTGGAGCAACAGGCGCGTAGCGTGGACACTACGGAATCTTATCCATTTCCCTTCGTCAACGCGGAGCTGGATTTTCGGCCCTTGCTTCAATCCGTAATTCGCGATCGCGCCAGGGAACGGCGGCCTGCGGAGATTGCTCGTGCGTTCCAACGCGGTGTAGCACAAGGCTTGTGCGAGGCCATTGCCGGAATATCCAAAGCAGAAGGGCTGGACAAGGTCGTGATGTCTGGCGGAGTTTTTCAAAACGAACTTCTTTTGGAAGACCTTAAAGAATTGCTGGCGAAAGAATTGCTGGTAAAAGACAGCCTGCAGATCTGGACAAACCATACCGTACCTCCGAACGACGGCGGGATCAGCTTAGGCCAGGCGGCCATGGCGTCTTTTGCCTAGGTAAGTGGAGACCCGGGCGTCCTCGCCCAGTCACGGCAGAGTTGGGACAGGCGGGGACGNNCCCTCGTTTGTCCGCTTGATCGAGCAGGTGAGCGCGCATCGCTTTTCTCGGCTGTTCATCTAATGGATCATGAGCGATGGATCTAAGAACAATGCATTGGCGGTCTCGGTGCTGGACCTGGTGGGCATGCGATCCGGTGAGTCGGCCGGCAGCGCGATTGGCCGGTCTGTAGACTTGGCTCAAAATGTGGAGCGCTGGGGATACAAGCGNNTCGGCGCCGGCGGCATCATGCTGCCCAATCACGCGCCGCTTGTGATCGCGGAACAATTCGGCACGCTCGACGCGCTGTATCCGGGTCGAATCGATCTGGGTCTAGGGCGAGCGCCCGGAGGCGACTTCCACACCATGCGAGCATTGCGGCGCGATTTGCAGCAAAGTGGCGAAGATTTCCCTGCACTACTGGATGAACTGCGCACTTACCTCGGGCCAGAAAAACCGGGACAAGCCGTGAAGGCGAGTCCCGGACAGGGCAGCAACGTACCGATTACTTTACTCGGTTCGAGCGGATTCAGCGCGCAGTTGGCAGCCATGTTGGGATTGCCCTTTGCCTTCGCCGCGCACTTTGCTCCTGACTATCTGTATGCTGCGGCCCAAGTGTACCGCGAGCGCTTTCAACCGAGCGACGTGCTACGTAAACCGCACCTGATGGTGGCCGTACAAGTAATTGCGGCGGAAACCGATGACGCAGCGCGTCGGCTATTCACAACACCGCAGCAACGTTTTCTGCGGCTCATCCGAAATCAGCCAGCGGAGTTGCTGCCTCCAGTAGACTCAATGACGCCGCTATGGCAAGAACACGAACGCGCAGCAGTGGAGAACAAACTGCGCGCCGCGATTATTGGATCCAATGCGACTGTAAAGGCTGGTCTGGAGAAGCTTATAAGTGATACTGCGGCCGATGAGGTGATTATCGTGACTGATACCTATGAACATGCCGACCGACTGGAGTCATATCGGCGAGTGGCGAACATCGCCGCAAGT
>PLBX01000494.1:0-208 GCA_003135495.1 Acidobacteriaceae bacterium
ACGGGCGTCCTCGCCCGTCCAAGTTCAGCCGGGGTCGTGCAAGAACGCCCGTCGCTCCACGGGCAAGAAGGTTTTTAATTTAAGAGAGTGATTAGGAGAGCAAAATGAGCAAAGGACTAATCGTACTCGTAGTGCTCGTGGTGCTCGTGCTGGCGTTGTTCGGTCAGTACGTAGGAGTAAAAAACAATTTGGTGGCGAAAGATCAGGC
>PLBX01000494.1:364-9846 GCA_003135495.1 Acidobacteriaceae bacterium
CGCAAGCGCTACAACGACACGCTACAGGATTACAACACCTATGTGCTCCAGTTTCCGAGCAGCCTCTACGCGGGTTGGGCTGGCTACAAACAAAACCCAGCCTACTTCCAGGCCACTGAGGCTTCGCGGCAGGTTCCAAAGGTCGACTTCAACGCCAAGCCGGCGTCTCCAGCGACAGCCCCCGCCACCGCTCCCGCGCATTGAGCGTAACCCAAATGACTTTTAGCCTAGTCATGTAGGCCGAGTTAGAAACTAAAAAGGCGGGAAGCTTGTTAGCTTCCCGCCTTTTCTTGCTTAGGAGATAGTGCCGCTTCAGCTACTGTAACGGACTAAGGTTGATGCAGGAATCATGGTCAGCGATCGCAGAGCCCGTCGGATCAAAATGGATCGTCGCATCTTCCGTAGAGCAGAAGCTGCGATTGCCGCTGCCAGGTATTGGCGACGCAATCGCGACATACTGGCCGGCTGGTGTGCCGATGCCGGTGGCGGTGAAGTTATATCCGCTCTTGGTTCCTGAGGCGAGCAAGCTGTCGATAAGACAAGCGCCAGTCTGGTCGGCCGTTGGACAATTCGCACCTCCCAGGGCAGCGAGCGTGGGCGCATAGCCAACGGTTGGGTAATTATCGTTGTAAGTAATCATTACACTATTGATCGTGCGCAAAGAGCCTACCGCCGACGCTTCGTTGGCGGCAACACGCGCCTGCAGCAGGTTCGGGATCGCNNTTCTGATTTCGGTTGCGGTTTTTCATGACACGATCTCCTTTGGTTACTAAAGTTACTTTCTACTCACTTGGTGCCAGTTTCTGCTCGGTTGGGGTTTGTCCGGTGCAGTCGTAAAATGCATGCGCAGGCCCGAATTGATTGCCCATCAGTTTCAATTGGTTGGAGTCGTATGTCGGGAGGCGAAGTGAAAGGAGTTGCACACATCTACTTCATGTCAGGGTAAAGCCCGATTCCGATCCGGCAATGATAGGCTCCCGTGGTTACTCTTGGTGCCATGGCGCGGATGAAGAGAGCGGTTCCAGCACCGCATCCTTTATATTGCTACCTCTCCAGCTTCGTCCGGAAACTGAACATATTTGGGGTACCTGTATCACATTCTCGTCCGTCTCTTCCTGATATATAGAATTGTAGGGTTTCAGAATCCCCTCCGATTCCGAAGTCTTGAACGCGAGGGGATAGGTATGTGCCATTGCAGCAAGCCATTGCTGGTTACGATTCGAAAACTTTTCACGCTCCTTTTCATTCTGATACCTTCCTGTAATCTCCTCTTCCTTAATTACTACTGAAGTTTGGGCGCAAGACGCTTTAAGCGGTGCAATCCGCGGCATCATGCGGACATCATCGCGATTCGCTTGACAGACAGCGGCTTCTACAATTCGGCAGGGCAGTTCGTAAAATACAGCCAAAAAGCGGGAGGTACGTACTATCCAGCGTATTATCAACAAGCTACAACCTTCCTGAAACCGTCGAGCGCCTTCGTCCCAAGGCAGATGCAGGTTTCAATAAGGCTTAATTTCTAAAACCTACGCAGATTTCTGTACAATGTACTTGACTTAGTATGGTAATGCTTGCCATAACTAACGAGTCCCGTTGGGACGAGTAGGGGGGTGTAGTCCGTTGGCGGAAGTTCGACTTCAAGAGGGTGAATCCCTGGAAAACGCGCTTCGGCGGTTTAAGCGGAAGGTACAAACTGAGGACATTATTAAAGAAGTAAAACGTCACTCGTTTTACCTGAAGCCCGGCGAGAGAAAGCGAGTAAAAGAAGCGCTGGCTCGCAAGCGCAGCCGCAAGAAAGCACGCAAGGAACAGGACTAAGCAAAACGGGTCGTTCGCAGTTGCGGCGGCCCCGTTCCTCGTACTCAGAATTGTACGGATCCAAACAGGAAAAGATTTGCAGGAAACAAAGATTTCCTTTCTAACAGTGTAAGGAAGTAACCATGCGGTGCACACTGCATGGCGGGCCGAGTCCAGGGGTCATGAGGGGATGTAAATCTCCTGCCCACGATGTGAACCGGATTCCTTCCCTATTCGGGTCTCCCCGTGTTGCGCAGGGACGCGGAATGGGAGCGCGTCTTCAATGGAATACCAGGACAAGATCTTAAAGTGCGTTGATTGTGGCACGGANNGGGGAATGGGGTGAAGGGAGCATCTCTCAAATGGAATTTCAGGACAAGGTGTTGAAATGCATCGACTGCAGCGCGGATTTTATCTTCACTGCGGGCGAACAGTTGTTCTTTCACGACAAGCAGTTCAAAAACGAACCCAAACGCTGCAAAAACTGTAAGGGAAAACGCGTATCGGTGCTAGGGGCTTCGTCGTCTCATGGACCACGCGGGAATTCTTACGCGAAGACCGAAACCCGGACACACTGCTCGCAGTGCGGAAAAGAAACCACCGTTCCGTTCCGGCCTACGCAAGGACGACCGGTGTTGTGCCGCGAGTGCTTTCAACACGGGCGACAAGTGGTCAACGCCTAGTTTCTTTATACATTTTGAAGGTCCGCAAGTTGTCTGGAGATTCTATCTTGCGTGGCGCTTGCCGCCCTGCGCCTTGGGAAAAGCTTTCTTCCTGATGCTGTCAGCATCGTCGGAATAGCTTCTCTCGGCATGGCGAGCCAAAATGCTTTCCACCTGGCGCAGGAATTCCTTGGTGCCGAGCGGCTTGATCAGTACTGAGTCCGAATGACTGCGCCAATTATCCTGCACCCCGCAATTCCCGGCGGGAGGGTAAGCGGTAAGAAGTGCTGTGGCCGGGTTGTAAAGTTGGCGGCGAGCGGTGCGAAGGACTTCCAATCCAGCCTCTTCCGTCTCCATTCTCAAGTCGCTGATAACCATTTGATAAACGCCGGACTGCAAGCGGTTAAATGCCTCAGCCGAAGTGCTCGCCGTATCAACTTCAAACTCGTGGAGTTCGAGTACCGCTTTCAATGTGAGCAGGATGGCTAAATCGTCATCCACGAGCAGAATTCGGCGCTTCATGCCATTTCTCCACCGTAACAGCCGCTTGGCGCCAAGCTATTGGTCACCAGCAATTTAAGTCTTAAACTTCAAGCCGCGAACGCGACCCTCTGCCCTAGTTCAAACCCATGCTCCAACTCATTTAGTATAGGAGCGTGGCCTGCTTCTACATAGAAAATTTTGGATGTCGAGCGACTCAAGCGGATGGAGCCGCTCTTGAGCAGCAATTTCGCGACAAGGGTTTTGAGCGCGCCTCGTCGTCAGATCGCGCTGAAATTATTATCCTCAATACCTGCACCGTGACTGCGGAAGCCGATAAAGACGCTCGAGCCTCCATACGCCGTCATCAGCGCCTGAATCCACAGAGCCGCATTCTGGTCACCGGCTGCTACGCGCAGAGGGCTCCTGCAGAGTTGGCGGAACTGCCGGGAGTGACTTGGGTCATCGGCAATTCGCACAAGCATCTCGCGGCGGAGATCGCAACTTCATCTTTGTCGGGCAATTCATTATCGGGCAACTCATTATTTTCCGGCGCTGATGGCGCTGATGATGTTCGATCAACCTCCGGTTTCGTTCCACTCGCCGAACTCTCCCGAGAGCACGCTCCCTACGTAGTGGTCGGCGATATTTTTGCTCACACTGAGTTGCTCGCAGCGCCTGTCTTCGAGGCGCCCAATGAGCGGACGCGTCCGAATCTCAAGATTCAGGATGGATGTAATAATCGCTGCTCCTTCTGCGTAATCCCGTACGTTCGCGGACAGAGCCGTTCGCTTTCCATGGAGCGCGTTCTGCATGAGATTCAAACCCTCGTCGCGAGCGGCTATCGTGAGGTGGTAATTTCGGGCATTAATTTGGGTAGATGGGGAAGAGATCTGCAAGTTGTTGGTCGTCGCTCCCTGGACGTAAGAGAGCAAAATACCGCCTCACTGAACTCCGAACTGTCTATCGTTAGCACCCCAAGCTTCGTAGAGTTAATCCACGCTATTCTCGATCGCACACCATTAGAGAAGCTGCGGATAAGTTCGGTCGAGCCAATGGATTGGACCGATGAACTGATCGACTTGGTCGCATCTTCGGAGCGAATTGCCAAGCACTCCCACGTGCCCATGCAGTCAGGCAGTGACACCGTTTTGCGACGCATGCACCGGAAGTATCGCCCTTGGCATTATCGCGAGAAAATCCTGAAAATCAGAAATGCGATGCCAACTGCCGCCATTGGTGAGGACGTAATGGTCGGGTTCCCGGGCGAGACCGAAGCGGAGTTTCTAGAAACTCGTCGCATGATCGAAGAGCTTCCTCTTACCTATCTGCACGTCTTCACCTATTCGGCACGGCCGGGAACTCCGGCGAGTGAACATACGGGGCAGGTTCCGGCATCTGTGGCTCGGGAACGGAACTGCGTATTGCGTGAGATTGCATCCAGCAAGAAAGCAGTGTTTATGCGGTCTTTGGTAGGCTCATCAGTTTCTGCCATAACGTTGCATAGCGGCGAAGCCGAATTTACGGAAGCCTTAACAGACAACTATCTCAAAATGAAAATTTACGGATGTCACAGTTCAAACCGCTGGATGAATGTGAAAGTGATGAATGTGAAAGTCGAAGCCTTGAACGGCGACATTCTTTTGGGGACGGCCACGCAGCCGACTACGGCAGTGACTTAGGGGTGCACTGCGATCAACAAACGCATTGACCGCAATCTGTTTCCGGCTTACGATAACGAAAATCCAGAAATACGGGAGTCATCCGAACCCATGTTACAGTCCCCTTTACGTTCTGCCGTGTGCTGTTTGCTGGCCCTTGTTTTTCCGGCACAAATTATGTTTGCGGGAGAGACGGCAGCGGGCATGTTGTACACGAACGGTGCAGCATGGTTGAACGGAGCTGAAGTGCCGAAATCTTCAGCCGTTTACTCTGGGGACATGTTGCAGACCCGGCCTGATTCGTCAGCTAGCATTCAATCAAGCGGATCGAGCGTGATGGTGCTGGCAGATTCACTCGTAAAATTCGAGGGACCAGCCGTGGAACTCGAGCATGGGGCGGTGCGCGTAACAACCTCTCGAGGGCTGGCGGCTCGCGCTGGTGACGTGACCATAAAACCTGCGACCGATTCGTGGACAGAGTTTCAGGTCACCGACGTCGATGGAACCGTGCAGATCGCGGCCAACAAAGGCGACGTGACTGTTCAGGATGACAAAGGAACAACCACTGTCACCCAGGGGCAACAAACCACGCGCGACGATACAGCCGATCCCGATAAAAAGAAGAAGAAACATCGGCGTCCCAAAGGGGCGGCGCCAGCAGCGGGGAACGGAATCATGAGTTCGACCCCCGCAATCATCGGCGCTGCGGCCGTTGTCGGCGGAGTTGGGGCTTGGGTATGGTTACAGGAAGAACAACCTGTAAGCCCGTCGTGCCGGACGAACCCCTGTAAGTGATTCAGTGTGAATACGCAGTTCAATGAGTTTTCTCCAATGAGTTCTAGGGTTGGCGACTGATCCATGTCGCGATACGTTTCCTACCGAGATTTTGACTGGCTCCTTTTAGGCTTCGTGCTGCTGATCTGCGCACTCGGCGTGTTTCAGATTCACAGTGCCACGGAGCACACCAAGTTTGCCGGCGCTCATATCAAGCAAATCTATTGGGTTACAGCCGGAGTGGGGGCGATGTTTCTCGTCAGCCTGCTCAACTATCAAGCCTTGCTTGAACAAATCCACTGGATGTATTTTGTCTCGCTCGCGTCCCTCATTGCGGTGCGACTCTTTGGCCAGAAATACCTTGGAGCTCGTCGCTGGATCAAGATGCCAGGGGGCGGACACTTTCAGCCTTCGGAGTGGGTGAAGCTAATTCTGATTTTGGCGGTGGCGAAATACTTCGCCGATCTGCATGAGCGAGAATTGTCTTGGGCAGACTTCATGAAAGCCGGGGCGATCGTGGGTTTTCCCATGCTGCTGGTTCTGGCGCAGCCTGATTTGGGCACGGCGCTAACCTATTTGCCCGTCGCCATCATGGGACTATTTTTGGGCGGACTGCGCTGGAAGCAGGCACTGATCGTCCTCGCGATAGCAGGGTTGCTGGTTCCTGTTGCCTGGATAAAGGTCTTAAAACCGTATCAAAAAGAACGTCTCACTAGTTTTATGAGCCCGGATGCTGATCGCCAGGGATCCGGGTACCAAGTTAATCAGTCGCTGATCGCGGTTGGGTCGGGCGGAATCTTTGGTAGTAGCCAGGGATCGCAAACCCATCTCGCGTTCTTGCCAGTTCCCCAAACGGACTTCATTTTCGCGGCCTTTGCCGAAGAACATGGGTTTGTAGGAGCTCTAGGGCTTCTACTGCTATACTTCATAGTGTTGATGCGGTTGACCCAGAATGCACAGACGGCGCCCGACCGCGCCGGCGCATTCCTGGTGATGGGTGTGGTGGCTGTGCTTAGCTTTCACATCCTGGTCAACGTTGGCATGGTGGTTGGTTTTATGCCAGTCACGGGAATACCTCTGCCGCTCATGAGTTACGGCGGGTCTTCCGTTCTTTTCATGTTCTTGGCGCTGGGGATGGTTATGAACGTCCGGATGCGCCGCTTCGTGAATTGACACGGTCGGCAGAAGTTTGGGCGCCCTTGAGAACGGCGCCGCGCAAATATTAGCCTTAACAGCATTAGCTACAAAAAAATATTAGGTACGAAACAAGATTACGAGGGCCCTCGCGAAAAAGGAGGGCAGAATGCCGGCAGAAGTCGAAGCCGGACAGGATTGAAGCCAGTCAGGCGGGGAACGGCCCCCTCAGCGGAATGCGAGAGAGTGGCCACAGACCTGGCGAAAGGCTCAACGCGATCAGTGCAGACGAGTACTAACAATTCACTGCAGTGCAGACCCGGTCTACAACTCCGGGACCGCGCCCGCTCCTACCCGGAGCGGCGCTGAACGCTATCAATCTGATCCGCCTTGCGCTTCTGTTTCGGTGAAGAACCGGAGTAGAAATGAACAAGGAATTGTACGTATCAACCACGCCTCACGAAACCAAAGTGGGGATAACGGAAGATGATCAGCTAGCAGAAATTTACCTCGAACGGGAAAACGAATACACCTTAGCCGGCTCGATTTATAAGGGCCGTGTGACGCGCGTGCTGCCAGGCATGCAGTCGGCCTTTGTTGATATTGGCCTAGAGCGCGACGCTTTTCTCTACGTCTCCGATTTCATGGATTTGGAACAGCAGGATGAAGACTTGGATGAAGCCATTCCAGCCAATCGTCCGGTTACGGATTCCCGTCCTCGCAACGGCCAAGAAGCCAATGGAGGCTCTCTGGAAGCGCATACGGGCCAAAGTCAAGTTGGCGCCGGCGAAGGAGTAGAACCGCAGGCGGCTTCGTCAGAAACGACAGGCGATGCCTCCTCCTCGTCGCGTGATTTCCGCGGCCGCCGCCGCCGTCGTGGTCGTAGAGGAGAAACTGGCGACCGGGGCGGACAGGCTCATGGTGAGCGTCCAGAGCGCAGTGAGGTACGAACCGAACCGATCACCGAAGCCCGCGGCGAAACCATCAGCGAGACTCATAACGAACTTCAGAACGAATCGCGACCGGAACCTCGGAATGAACCACGGAATGACTCGCGCAACGACCGCTTCAGCCGAACCGATCGTTCAGGACGCGGACGCTCCGAATCGCGCTTCCAGCGGCCGGCGCCAACCACCGCTCGCCCGGGCCGCGACTACGATTACGGTCCTCCCCCGGGTTATCAGCCAATCCTGCTTCCGGGCGAATCCATCTCCAAGTACCAGAAGCAATCGCGTAATCAGGCTGAGGTTCAAGTGTTGCCGCCGGAAAACACGGCAGCAGCGGATCGACCGAGCTCAGCCTCGATCATCACAAGCTTTCCTGACGATGAACCCATCTTCGCATCGACAATTGCCGAGCCCCTTCATGAACAGCATGATCATGTGACGGAAGCGGAAGCTGACGAAGATGTGCACGGCGCTGTTTACAACGCTCCTGGCTACCAGCGCAGTGAAGCGTCAGAGTTTGCGGAAGAATCAGCGGCTCGCGAGCGCGTAAAGCGCGCCTTAATGACAGATGAGTCGCCACATGAGGCACCCCAGGCGGCCGCCACGCAAGCCGCCCAAGATATTGCCCGTGAGATTGTGCACGGTCATGTTGAGGAGCAAGAGATTGAGGAAGAAGAAGCTGAACTGACGTCTTACGGAGAAGAGCCGGGAGACGACGAAGGTTTTGAAGAACTCGAAGAAGAGACGCGAGCCGCCAGTGATGAAATGCCGCAGTCCGCGTCGGAAGTAACATCTTCTGCCGAGTTTGTGCTCGAATCCGCTGCCGCCAGCGAAACCGTAGCAAGTGGCGAGGCGGTTCCAGAGGCAGTTTTAGAAGCTGAAGAACGCGAAGCCGAGGAAATGGAAGTGGAAGAAGCGCAAGCCGAAGCCGAGGCGCTGCTTGAGGCTGAGGCCATCGGCGAGGGAACCATGGACGCCAGCGCAGAAGTACGCGGCCCCGCTCCCGAAGCGATGCTCACGCAAAGGACTCAACGTCGCGCACCTGAACGCGGCTTTGATCGAGGCCGCGGACGGCGCGGCGGACGCCGTTTCCGCAGCCGTGAGAACAGCGTGGTCCCGCAAATCAGCGAACTGCTCAAAGAGGGCCAGGAGGTTCTAATCCAGATTGCAAAAGAGCCAATCGCCAAGAAGGGCGCGCGCATCACCTCTCACATCGCGCTGCCAGGGCGCTTTCTGGTTTTCATGCCCACTGTCACGCACATCGGCGTCAGCCGTAAGATTGCCTCCGACGAAGAGCGCCAGCGCCTCAAGAGGGTTCTGGTGAACGAGCGCGGTGAGGCCTCCGGCGGATTCATCGTGCGCACAGCTGCCGAGGGTGCCTCGGAAGAAGACCTTCGCGCTGACTTGCGGTTCCTGATGAATCTCTGGAATGACATCAAGCAGAGGTCGGACTCCTCGAAGTCTCCAGCGCTCATCTATCATGACCTGTCGCTGATCGAGCGCATTCTGCGCGACCAGGTGAGCTCGAACTTCTCAAACATCTGGGTCGACTCAGAAGCCGATTACGAACGCATCGTGCGTTTCCTCAATCGCTTCTCGCCGACGCTGGTCCGCCGCGTCAAGCTCTACACCAAGGAGACGCCTCTCTTTGAGCATTTCGGCATCCAAGACGAGATATCGAAGGCGCTGCGCTCCAAGGTCTGGCTCAAGAGCGGTGGCTCCATCGTCATTAACCAGACTGAAGCCCTGGTCGCCATCGACATCAATACCGGCAAGTATGTCGGCAAGTCGGCGCGGCTCGAGGACACCATCGTCAAGACGAACCTCGACGCCGTCCCGGAGATTGTCCGACAGATTCGGCTCCGCGACCTGGGCGGCATCATCGTTATCGACTTCATCGACATGGACGAACGCAAGAACCGCTTCAAGGTTCTGGCCGCCCTTGAAGAAGCCCTCAAGGCCGACCGCGCCCCAACCAAGGTGCTGCAGTTCAATGACTTCGGCCTGGTCGCCATCACCCGCAAGCG
>PLBX01000060.1 GCA_003135495.1 Acidobacteriaceae bacterium
TACCCTAGGTTGTAGATGAAGTGGGGTATACGGATTCAGGTGGAAAATATACACCCACCGTGCGGAGGCCAAGCTGGGACTCAACCCGCTGCGATCCTTGAGAGAGAGAAATGCTTGAATTGCAACGATCCATGATTCCGCCCGCAGACAGTATATTTCGTGCTTAGGCACCGAACAAACGAAACAGATACAAGGCATGTTACAGCAATCTATGTATGGCTTGTTGAATAGGGAGACTGATGGCCTAGGGGTCCGGCAGATGCGACTGGCCTTCGGTTGTATTGTTGTTGTTGTATTTTGTTTCGGGGTGCTCCCCGGGGCCCGGGCAAGCGGCGGACCGAGAGAGGGTGCGCCGTCTCCGACGGAGGTAACTCAGGCTCTCAGACGAGTGTCAGGTCTGCCCGTAGAATATCAGGCGGACTTGGGATTGACGATCCTCAGTGCGCAGCCGAAGTCGATTACTCTGTTACAGAAACGGCGGTTTTTGCTCGGGCTGTTTAGGACTTCCGCATCCGCTCGCTATCCATTCCTGCGCATCGACGCAGCGCACCACCGGCAGAGCCTAGCTGGTCAAGAACAGAATGCTCTCCGCTTCAGCAAGGTATCAGCTTTGGATATTCGCACGCGGATAGTGGAATATGCCCTTGCCGAAATGCCCGCTTTCGCAGTCCGGCTCTATGGCGATATTCGCTTGGAGCCCACTAGCGCTCATTGCGAAGATGCGTCAGTTGTGAATGTATCTTCGTATTACGCCGTGACGAGGTACCTGATCGAGGACCAGCGCNNATACAGGGAATGACCAAGGCTAGGTATTTGTCGACTCTGGCATCCCAAACTGGCACGGTAATGCAACTAGGGCCGATGGCGGAACTTCTGGCCGGTACAAATGTACCAGCCACCGAACTGGAGGGTGCTTCTGCTGCGTTGGCAACAGCTATGGGTAGGATGGATGCGTCGGATAGAGAAATGGTTGCAGCGGAACTGGGAGGAGCCCTCACTAAGGCGGTCGCATCGCTGTCGAATAGGCTGGCAATGGCGAAGCTCTCCTCCGAATCTCTGTGGTCTGCTTATCGCTCGTTCTTGGTCAATACTCTAGCTGCGCAGAGTTGCGCGGACTACACAACCGATCGAGAAGAAGTCGTGCGTAGGTTCAACGCCCTTGTGCCGCACAGCTATGTTGAAGGCGGTGCAGTTGAGCTGCTCGACTATAAGCAACTAGCTCCAAAATCAAGAGGCGGGGTCGCATCGGACGGCGAAATTCCAGTCGATGTTGGTCTTTTTCCCCAATTCCAGCGAATTGCGGTTGCACACGACGCGAGAATGGCCCAGGAGTATCGCCTGCGGCAGCCCGGGACGATCGAACCGGAGGACTCTGACATCGAGGCGGTACTTAGGTATACGACTTCGAACAAACAAGATTCCTCTTGCTCGCTATGTGAGTTTTATGCAAAGAGCACCATGTTCTTTCTGCTCATGGACCTGTTGCCGGCAGGGCACGATCTGGAGAGAGCCATTAACGGTGAGGTGGACTACCTATCATTCAATACTATAGAGCTTGATGATCCGCCAGCTTGGATTTTGTTTCTCCAACAGATCCTGAATGTAAGTCGGCGACCGAGTCATAAGGCTTTAACGGGCATGGAACAGCAGGCGAAAAAGGGCTTCGTTCTTGCGGCCACCCCCAGCCCAGAAGCCAAAGTCATCCGTGGCTCCTTAAGCAGGTCGGCAGATCCCATAGTCTCTACCTACATAGGCGTCGATCAACTGTTACACCTGCCATACCAGCCACTTGGCGTTGTCAGCAAATAAGCCAACGGAATGGGCTGGCGGGATGCCGTCGATTACCTTAGGGCGCAGATCAAATAGCGGCACCCATCTTCATGCATCAATCATTCAGGACTGAGCCGAGCGGAACTAGCATTCGTGACTTTTGGATTAAAAGACAGAAGGCCTGGTTGTTGTTTCCATTACCTTCACCCGCTACTTCCTCGAGCCGTCTGCACGAGTTGCCTCTGAGCTGCCATTATGGATAACGATCACGGGATCCCAAATAATTGGATCGGCGCGATTCTCGCCGTTGTGTTTTACGATGAAGCGAATTTTGTTGCCGGCAGCCACGCGCAGATTGTCGATTTGATATGGCGTCGGCGAATTGTAGTCGGAAAGAACCTCGGCCCATCCTTCAACCGGCCAAACCAGACGAGAATTTTGCAGAATGCGCACAAAGCAGGAGGCATGGTTATCGGCGCTGGGATCTTTGCGAATTACGCCGGACATATCCACCGACCCCGCTGAGGGCACGATGAAAGTGCGCGAGACATCGTATTCGGCAGAGGGCTGCATCCATATTCTTCCGATTTTTCCTAGTCCTGATCCCCTCCAACGGCCTTCGTAGCCTCCTTTGTCCCAAACTAACTCTCTATATGATCCATCCGCGACGGCCTCTTCATACATCCATTGATTCACAGTTTGCGTTGCAGAGAAATCTCCCAGTGCTTCGTAAGTTGCAAGATCATCAGGGACAGACCGCGCAGCTACTGCTGAGCTTCGATTTCCGTCGCCATCGACAGCGATAACTTCGTAGGCGGATCCAGCATCGTCGCGGGCCGAGGCGGAGTGATCAAAGAAAAAAGTTCCCTTCGCGGTTCTTCCAATCTGCTTTCCGTTCTTGTGCACCTCATAGTAAGAGATCCAATTGTCATCGTTGCCGGGTGACCATTGAATTTCGATGCCTTCGACGCCAAGATTTGATCCGCGACGTTTTGTAACTTGGGTCGGCGGGCCGGGAGGATTATGGTCGGTTCCGGAGCCGGGATAGTGAGGTAGATTTAAAAATATAAGTTCACCCGCGGCGATTTTATCGAGACTGATTCCTTTTGACATCAGCTCCGAGCCTCTTCTCTGCAGATGCAATCCGGCGACACTGGCGCGTACGTCGTAAATTTCGTTGGGCAAGAGTCCGCGCGGGTAAATGATTATTGGAGGCGCGGAAGCTTCGAGCTGAAGCGGCCCACTCAGCCGAGCGTACTTGAAGCCCATCGCATCAGGCTTCGTTTGGCTCATATCGAGGTCAGCAGTGGCGAGCACCTTACGATCCGCTGCCCGAACGACGGACAAAGTGTAAGTGCCGCGATTGTTGCCTGGATCGAACTGCCCCAGCTGAGTAATCGTCATCGGATGTCTCAGTTGCAGGCTGATCCCAAAAAAGTAATCCGTCACTTCTCGG
>PLBX01000166.1 GCA_003135495.1 Acidobacteriaceae bacterium
CTTGTAACCTTTTCGCCCTCGCAGCGAAGTATGCTTTGCTTGAAAAGTGTGCAATCTCGCCGGCAATGAAAGCAGGATTTTTCGATGAGCACATCCAGTGTGAAGAAAATCTCTTCTGAAATTTCGCACCACGAGTTGGTGCGGCGCACCGTTGATGCCTGCGAAATTGCCCGGGAGGCCGCAGCGATTGCGGCCGAGGGCATTGCGACCGGATCGCTGTCTCGATTAAACGCCATTCGGAAGTGCGAAAAAGAGCTTGACGCCATTGATGTCGAAATCGATTCCGGCGTCACTTCAACCATCACGCGAGTGCCGGAAGCCGAAACGCGGCAACTTCTCGCGTGCATGAAAGTGATGATCGGGTTGGAGCGTATCGGCGATCTGCTTTTGAGTTTCGCCACCAGCGCGCAAGCGGCTGGGGCCCGTTTAGATTCGCAGGATGCTCGCGACTTGACCCAGATGGCCACGATCCTTGAAAAGATGTTGGCTGATGTCGGCGAATCATTTTCCCAGCGAGATGTGAAGAAAGCGATTGACGTGCTCCGCGCGGACGCTGAAATGGACCGCCTGCGCAATCTCATATTTATGCGCCACATCGAGAATCCTGAAAATACGGTCCATCATTTCAGCCTGCAAGTTATTTTCATGACGCAGTCTCTCGAACGTGCGGGCGACCACGCGAAAAACATGGCGGAAGAAGTATGTCACTTTGTCAGCGGGCGAAGTATTCGACATCTGCTGATGGCCTATGACAAACCGAAAGAACATATGTTCATCGAGTGGCTGCGGCAGAAAGAAGAGAAGTCCTAGTTTCGAATGAGGTTTGGTGCGCCTCGCTGGCCTTGCGCGAGTGCACACGTTCCAAACGGCGCTGCATCGCCAGGCAATCCATCGCAAGTTATATCTCTCCACTGCTTGACATCTGTCCCGTAGGCTCTTGACAGTCTTCCGCTCCAAGGCGAGACTCCAGTCAGCGCCTTCGCTTAAGTCATGCATGGATCCGCCCAACCCGAAAAGGAGTTCGCTTCAGGACGCGAGGATTCCATCGCGGAAGCGGTCCCATCTTCTCCAGTTGACGCTGGCTCACAAGCCACCGTCGCGAACGTTGGCAACAATCGGCGCGGGCTCGACGAAAATGAATTGGACTCAACCCTCCAGCTGCTCGTTGAGCGCGCGCAATATATTACCGGTGCGACTGGGACGGCGCTTGCTTTGCCGCACGGGGAGGAGATGGTTTGCCGGGCCAGTGCGGGGTCGTCGGCACCAGCGATTGGGGCGCGGTTGCAGGTTCGCTCCGGATTGACCGGCGAAAGCATTTCGCGCCGGCAGCTGCTGCGTTGCGATAATGCCGAAGCCGACCCGCGTGTGAATCTGGAAGCGTGTCGCGCCCTCGGTATTGCATCCATTGTAGTGTTGCCGTTGCTGCGGCGAACCGGCGAAGTTCGAGGCCTGTTCGAGTTGTTCTCCGACCATCCTTATGCATTTGAAGAGCGAGATCTGATCGCGCTCGAGCGTATGGCCGCCCTAACTTTGACGGCCCTTGATTTGGCCGAACAGCGGCAGAGCGTGGCGGCTCCGGCTAACGCGGAACCAGAAAAGACTACCGAAGCCTCCAACGCGATTGAGGTATCAGCGGGGTCTACAATTCCTTTGCCGACTTCGCTTGGCCCGGATAAAGACGAGGACGAAATCCTTGGCGTTGAGGCGCCGACGGCTGAACCGCCGGTTGTCCGTGCTGAGACCCCAAGCCTTGCGGCTGAAGCGGCGGTCGTGAGCGAACCGGCGGTTAGCGAGTTGGCAGTCAGCGAGCCGGCAATCGTCGAACGGGCAGTCGTTGAGTCCTTAGTCTTTCCTGAATCCACAATCACTCGCACTGAGCCCACGGTTCTTCCCGCTGAAGTTCTGCCGGCCGAGTCAACCGAACATTTGCGCTCCGACCCGGAGCCAGCGTCGGTGCGCCGGCTGATTACCGATTCCGCTCCAGTTCCCNNCCGACGCAATGCGCCGTGTGCAAAAATGCGAGAGCTGCAGCTTTCCGGTTTCCGAAGGTAGAACGCTCTGCCTCGATTGCGAGAAAAATAATAGTGAGAAGGATAGAGATAAGGATCGAGCGAAGAAGGATCTTGAGAGCAAGCGGATCGGCAAGATGCAGAGCGGCGAACCCTCAGGAGAGATCAAGTCGTCCGAGAGAGAGAAAGGTGCGTCGGATACGGCAGTTCCCGACTTGTCAGCCACCGATTCTGCAACCGCCGATTCCGGCATTGCCGTGGCACCGGCCAGTGCGGGGGAGTTCGTCCCCGCCTTTTTGACGGCCTTTCCGCCGGGGGAAGAATCCTGGCTGTCGAATCACGTCAATCTGCTGGCGATTATTGTCCTGATCATGGGCATTCTGGTTGCGGTGGTGGTGTTTCGATGACAATGCTTCGAAAACCAGTGCGAGATAGCGGCTTTAAACCGGGAGACTCTGTAGTTCTGACTGAGGTTCCTTCTGGACTTTTAGATGGACTACCTGTCGAAGACCAAACCGCTATAGTCGATGTTGTCGGAAAGTCCGTGCTCTTGGTGGGGTATGAGGATGGACGAGCCGAGCTTGAGTTCACCGACAAGCATGGAACCATTCATTCCATATTCGTTAATCCAACCTTCATCCGGGCTGCGTGACACTAACATTTTCAAAACAGCCCACTACCAAACTATCGAGAGTCGGATAACAAATGCGCGGCTTGGGCTGATTTGCTGTGCGGTTGGAGCGGTTGGATTGATATATTCTGCTATATCTGCAAAGTTGACGATTGGATATAGTTTCCCGCGTTCTGTCCTAGTCCTTACTCTTCTAGGTGACGCCTATGGTGCCTGCTTTTTCTTGTGGCGGCTTAAGCGCCTAAGAAAAGAACAATCGGCCAAACAGTCTGACTTGTGGAAATCATACTGACCCACTACCAAATATATCTCTTTCCCTTGACAAAAAGCGGGTAAAACACATACTCTGCGCTTAATCCCTAGTTCGACCGGACAGGTGCCCAAGCATGAAAAATGTGTATGAAGTTTTACGGCAGAAGGAATTGGAACTAACCAGGCTGGAAAAGGAAGTTGAAGCCTTGCGCGTAGCCGCTCCGCTGCTTTCGGAAGAAAAAGAGCAGGCGGAAGCCAACAAGCCAAGCTTAACTGCCACGCCGTCGCCGCAACCGGTCCGCATTCCTCCGGTAGTCGCTGCGCAGGGCGGAGCCCAACCGGCTCGCGCTGCGGGCTGGGAAGATGCAGCCAAGCGCTGGCCCTAAACTGAACTTTCAATCGTTGACGACGGGAACCCTCCCCTCCCGCTGCCATTCAGTTGAGTAAATTCAATTGTCTTCCCATGCTGAGCGCGTCAATCCTGCGTGGTGAACGCCAGCGCCAGCAGAGTCTTCTGCTCCACCTCATGCGCCTTCGCCGATCCGGTTGCTGGACTCGCGCTGCTTGATCGCTTCACCGAAAGCACCGGACGCTCATTCGCTATGCGCTTCAACCGGGAAAGCACATAGTGCAGCGCGCCCATGTTTCCGGGTTCTTCCTGCACCCACACGATATCGCGGGCTGTGCCGTGACGCTCCAACTCCGCGGCTAGCTCGGCCTCGGGGAATGGATACATCTGCTCCAGGAAGATAATGGCCGTGCTCATGTCGCTGCGCTTCTGGCGCTCGGTACGCAGTTCGTGCCCGATCTTACCGGTGCATAGCAAAATACGTTTGGCATCCTGCGCTTCGGTATCAGGAAGCACCGGCAGAAAACATTGATGCGTCAGATCTTCCAGCGGAGAGAGCGCATCCGGATGCCGCAACATACTTTTCGGAGTAAATACAATGAGCGGCTTTCTCCACTTGCGCAGCGCCTGGCGCCGCAGCAGATGGAAATATTGGGCCGCATTCGAGGGCTGGCATACTTGGATATTATCGCGAGCCGCTAACTGTAGAAAGCGCTCGATGCGCGCGCTCGAATGTTCCGGGCCCTGCCCTTCATAGCCATGCGGCA
>PLBX01000086.1 GCA_003135495.1 Acidobacteriaceae bacterium
AATCTGGATGGCAAATAAAATGTCTCAACAAAACGATCAATCGAAACGCATTACAACATTACCCCAATGGCACTGTCAATTCGAAACTTTTTCCAACCCGGGGAGCATCTGACAAGTTAACATCGGGCCTGCGCTCTGCCACCGCGGGCGCCGGACGGTGGTCGGGCAAAGCAGAAAAGGAAGAAAGAGTTTGGCTTTTTGTATATGCCCATCTTTGAGATAACGGTAGACCCGCATTAATGTCTGCCATTGGTAGGCGGCGATCAGGGAAGGTAGCCGCCTACCTTTTTTCTGGATTCTAAATTCGGGCGGAACGATCCGTGCCCGTGCNNTTCGGTGGCGCGACCATAAACAGACTCGTATTCCTTAATCTTGGAATGATGATGATATTGAGAAACTGAGACGTATGCTCGCCGGTGTTCTCAAGGAGCGCGAAACGCTTTCCGAGGTAAAAAAGGTCATTGCCGCGCTGCGCACGACGATCAGGAAGACTCAAGAAGAAAAGAAAAAAGTGACGCCGGTTAACTCTGGCCTCCGCTATTCCATTTGTACTCTGATGCTGCGAGTCGCGGCCGTTCCCGAATAGCTCCATTGCAAGATTCGTCAGCGGGTATTTTCTATCAACCCAAGCACAGCACTGACAGCGCAGCTAGTCCGACCGGCGTCATTTTTTGGCACCTACCGCTCCAGGAGAGTGATAGGAGCGCTCGGAAACCAAGCGGATGTACAAAATCAGCGCCTCGATCTCGGCCTACGGCTGGCGTAAGTTCTTCGGTTGTGCGAGAAATCGATGCAGATACTTGGACCCTTCCTTCTCATACGATTCGGTACCGATAGTGAGCAAAATTTCACAAATTTGGGAGAGGCTTCTAGCTTCACGGTCCGCGACTTGTTGAAGGCTCCGTTTGAGGTCACTAGAAATTCGGAAGGCAAGCGGAGCAGTTTTTTTCATGATATTGCGATTGTATGAAAAAAATCGCGGTTTGTTGTTAATAACCTGTTGACTCCCATACTTCATATCTCATACAATGTATGTGTAACGCATACACCAAAGGAGGTCTATGGCCGATTTGTGGAGAAACAATCTTAGGGCTTCAAGAAGAAGATGGAAAACTGACCTGAGCGAACAGTCGATTGAAATGCTTAAGTTTTTGACTCTCGAGCACAAATTTTGTGTTTCCGAAGGTGATTTGATTTGGTTAAAAAGTGGATGGTACGCCACGCATACTGGTTTGCTCAGACTGGCTCATCGCAACCGATGCGCAGGAATTCATACAAGGCCTGCTATTGAACTCTGCGACCCGAAAACACATTACTGGTCTTTTGAAGCTACGGTTTTTAAAACTAAGACATGTCGTGGATTTGTCGGCTACGGCGATGCCGATCCTTCGAATGTTTCTTTGCTAGTCCGCGGAGCGGAGATGCGTGTCGCGGAAACGCGCGCGGTCAATCGGGCCCTGCGCAACGCTTACGGGATCGGCATTTGTTCGGTTGAGGAAATCGGAACAATTCCGAATCCGTTGGAAAAGTTTCCTCCCCAAAAAGCAAATGGCAACGGAAATAAAAATGGTTCCGGACCCAAGGTCCGCGATCGCCTCTGCCAACTTATCCGTCAGCACAAATTGGATCCCGCCCTCGTAAAGGCTTATGCCGTCGATTTCTGCGGCACAAAAACGCTTCGGGAGTCTTCCCGCGATCAAATCGAGAACTTCATCCGGCAGCTCGCCGACTGGGCCGAGAAAGATCGCAATGCCCTTCTCTGCCAGCTCAACAGCTACTTACCCTCCGAGCAGAAGGTGGTCGCATGAAACGTCAAGTCCCAGGGCTCGCTGCGATTACTCACACCTCGAGTTCAGAAATCCCCGACGGAATCTATTTGGTACGGGTCAACGGTGCTCAGTTCCGCTGGCACGCTTCGAAGCCGTTCTATGTTCTTCGCCTTGCTGTTCTTGAACCGAGTTTTTTCGCTGGGCAGCCTATTGTCGGCCGCCTTTACTGCACGCAAAAAGCCATGTGGAAACTAGGCTGGTTCCTGCGCGACTTCCTCTACGATCCAGAACTTCTTGCCCGTGAACAGGTTGATGAGAAAGCCTTTCCCGGCCTGCGCGGCATTGTCAAGATCAGCCACACCGTTATCAACGGAATCTCCTTGATCAACCTCGACGGCTTTGCTCCGGCCAGCCAATGGGAAGAGCTGTCAACCACGCCAATCTACGACCCCGCTACTTCCAAGACTGAGAGAGCATCGTGATGACATATTCCTATACGCAGATCAGCCAATACCTCAGCTGTCCGCGACGCTACCGCTATCGCTATCTCGACGGCTGGCAGGAAAAGGATACGCGCGCTTCGATGCTCTTCGGCCGGGCCTTCGAAAAGGCACTGGCTGCGCTTTTTCGCAAGGAAGACCCGGCGGCAGCCCTTTTTGAACAGTGGAGCGCCTGCAAAGATATGGGCCTGACGTATTCGGGCAGTGACACCTGGGATCGAATGCTGCTGCAAGGCGTCCAGTTGCTCGAGCGCTTTGTTCAGGACAATCGGATTGAGATTCCCCATCCCAATTCAAATCAGCAGGCTCAATGCAGTCGTCCGCTCAGTTCCGGCAACGACTTCGTCTCGTACATCGATGCGGTTGGGGAAATCGATGGAACGCCATGTCTTCTAGAATGGAAGACCAGTTCTGCTCGATATCCCGACACTCCGGCGGGTATAGCCGCTCTCGATCCGCAACTGGTCTGTTATTCGTGGATGACCGGAATATCAGAAGTTGCCCAAGTCATCTTCGTCCGCAAGAGGCTGGTCGAGGTTCAGTACCTGCGGGCGACCATTTCCGACGAGCAGAGGCAGGAGTTCGCGACTCTGGTCGATGATACGGTGCGGCAAATCGAATCAGGGCTGTTTTTGCCGCATAGCGGAATTCGATTTCCACAAAATCCTTGCACAACATGCCCGTTCATCGGGCTTTGTCTAAACGAGCCGGGCCTGGTTGATGCCTCACTCGTTCGTAAACCTGGAGTTGATCTTGGTCTGTTTGACGAACTTGTTTACTAGGTATCCGCCGATGCCGCCCGAGCTCAATCGAAAGCGCGCTCTCTTTGTTCTGACGAAGATCGACGAGATTCTGTCGTGGGAACGGCAGAAAGATGCGGAGCGAGACACTCGGTTTGTCGACCTCGGCAGGTATCTGTGCGAGGTGCGGGCAGGACAGTACTGGAGGCTGGAGAATCTGAAGTCGTTTGACGAGTTCCTGGCGCGGCGGTTCCCTGAATCGAGAAGGAAAGCATACTACCTGATGTCTATCCACGAACACCTGCCACCGCAAGCGCGGAAGGACCTCAAGGAAGTCGGATGGACGAAAGGCTTGGAGTTGGCGAAAATTGCGCGGCGGGACGGTCAGGATTTCGATTGTGCAACCTGGTTGCACAAAGC
>PLBX01000379.1 GCA_003135495.1 Acidobacteriaceae bacterium
CACAAAGCCCGCAACCGTTAATTGCCGAGACGGCGGTACACCACAATTCGAAATCGGCAACATCAACTCCGTGAGAACGGAGAACGTTCATGCGCAAGCGCGCGGGCAGCGTAGCATACTTTGGATTTTTTGAAAGGTGTTGGAAGCGGTAATAGATATTATTCATGCCCATCACTGCGGCCGCACTCTTCGCCGCGTCCAGGGCTTGCGATGAAACGTGAGAAGCCGCTTCCGCAAATATGGCTTCGATGAGTTGCGGATTGCGAGACGCGACTGCCGATGCGACCGCAGTTCCCCAGATCTGCTGCTCATTCAGTTCCTGCTGCAGCAGCAGCGTGGACAGATTCAATTTCAAATCTTTGGCGTACGCCGGCACGCTATCGAGAAGTTCATTCAGAGTCATGGGTCGCTCCCCCTTTTAAAGCCAAGATGGCTCCGGGCCGTTCGTCACAAGTCCTTACTAACGTCGGGCCCGGCTCGCCTAAAATTGACCGCAAATTACCCAACCAATGTTGCTTCGCCCTTCTTCCAATTGCATGGGCAAAGTTCGTCGGTCTGCAGCGCATCAAGCACTCGCAAAACTTCCTGCGGGTTTCGCCCCACGGAAAGATCATTCACCATCACAAAGCGGATGACACCCTGCGGATCGACGATGAAGGTTGCGCGCTGAGCGACTCCAGCTTTCAGATCAAGAATGCCCAGCGATTCGCAGAGATCCCGTCTGATGTCCGACAGCATGGGGAAAGGCAGATTGCGCAGGTCTTCGTGGTGAACTCGCCACGCGCGATGTACGAATTCAGAATCCGTGCTGCCGCCGAGAATCTGCGCGTCACGATCCAAGAAATCTTTATTCAATTTGCCGAATGCAGCAATCTCGGTGGGACAAACGAAAGTGAAATCCTTAGGCCAGAAAAAATAAACCTTCCACTTGCCGGCATAGTCCTGGTCAGTGATAGTTTTGAATGCCTTGTCGCTGTTATCAGTGCTGACGGTGGCCGTCAGCGAATATGAAGGAAATTGTTCGCCCACAGTTAACATTTATGTTCTCCTTAAGTTCTTAATCTGATTGGTTGTTTCGTGATGTTCGTATCGTGTAATACTTAGAAACCAACTTTCTTTTCTGATGACTGAGGCGGATGCTTCGGGCAGAATTTTCCCTCGCGATCAAAACCCCTGTTTATGCTTCTCGAGACTTCGCCGAAGCTCGTGTGGGAGCCTTACTGGCCTCCGAGGGGACGTCGAACCTTCCCTCGTTTGATACCGACAAAAGTGAGAAATGTCTGTGATCAGACTCACTATCACGGGTGCGTCGGGGCACCATGTGCGCAGCGCAATCGATTTCCGAAGGATTAAATCCGGCTCAAGCGGCTGCTCGTCTATCCATTTAGATTGCTCTAATTATATCGTGGATGCAGATTTTTCCAGCGATGACAACAATGGCGCAGGTTATAGAGTTTGTGCATTCTTCGGGTTTGCGGACGCCGATGTGCTGAATGTTCCAGGCAAAACTGGAACCGGACTGATTTGAACTAGTTCCGTGGGCGGGCGCGGACTCGTGACGTTGCGGTTCGAGCTCATGTCCCAGCCGAGCAAGTCGCAATAGGTCTTCTCGATAGAAAGGGCAATTTCCCGCCAACTATACTCATGCCGAATCCGGTCCTTTTCCAAAGCTGATGATTGACGTCGAAGCTCAGGATTCCGAAGAAGCAAGTCAAGCATGCGCTCCAAATCCGCTTGATCGCCTTGGCGGAACGTGAACCCCGAACCCTTCAGGACTTCGTTATTCTCGGGAATGTCGCTCGTCAAAACGCACACGCCCGCCGCCATAGCGTCTAACAACGCGAGTGACATGCCTTCGACTATAGAGGGAAGCACGAAGAGCGCGGCATTCGACAGAAGCTCGTCGAGATCATTTCCAGAAGTCCACGGAAGGAATCGAACCCACTCTGATTCCCGACGCCGCAAGTTATCGACATACGAATCGGAATAACTTGATCCTCCGGCGAGAACTAACTTCATTCCGACGGGAAGGCCTCCGAGGGCGCGCAGATTTTCAAAAGTGTCAATCAAGAGATGGCAGTTTTTTTCGGGCGAAAGCCGGCCGAGAAAAAGCACGTAACCGTCTGTCGTCAACCCCCAATCCAGTAGTTGACGCGGGCGTCTCCTGGGGGTCGGAGTCGCTCCGTTTGGAATGTAGATTGTTTCTCGATCGTATTTCTCTCGATAGTGCTGCTGCAGAGTGCGCGAGACGACCATAGTGGCGGATGGTGAGAAAATGGCAGCCTGTTCGCCCCACTGAAGCACCTGCTTTGCCAGCCATCCCCATTTGCCGCGTTGCCAATCCAGACCTTGGACTGTGACGACCGTCTTTTTGCCGGCAAGGCGGGGAAGAAAAGAGAATAAAGCTGGTCCGAGGCAATGATAGTGGACAATATCGTAACCCGACGTCATCGCGTGCACGGTACTCAAGAGGGTATGAACTGCGGTTTCTAGATGCTTGGAGCGAATAGTCGGGAGCCGGCGAACTCGCATGCCATTGTGCGTACTGGTTGGAGGAGTGAAATAGGAGCGGCAATAGACCGTAACTTCGTGCCCCAGGGAGGCAAGTTCATGTCCCGCGTGCTCGTAGTACGATTCGATTCCGCTGTATTTGGACACGAGGCCCCGTCCGCCGATAAATGCGACACGAACCCCGCGTGCTTTTCGAGGGCGCTCCGTAACATCGCAAAAGCCTGATGCTTTTTTAAGGGACGTGAGCTTGCTCGATATCAGTGAGTAATAAATGTCCAGGAGTTTATCTACATGCTGCGCAGGCTCGTGATTTTTTTTAACGCGATTTCGGGCAGCGTTACCCATCTTTTGAATTAGGTCGGGACGGTCGAACAGAAAGCCAATGGAATGTGAGAGCTGTTCGCGATCACCGTCTGAATAAAGGAGGCCGGTAACGCCATGTTGAACCAGTTCCTGGCGCGATCCCAAATTCGATGCAATGACAGGACGCCCCCAAGCATAGGATTCCAGGATGGATTTCCCTAATGTTTCATAAGCGTGGGAAGGAAAAATGGAGAAGGCGCATCCGGCTATAAGCTTCTGCAATTTCTCCCCAAGAACCATGCCAGCGAACACAACGTGGCTGAGATTCAATTGTTCTTTCAGCGCTTCCAAGCGCGGTCGGTCTGGGCCGTCTCCGGCGATAACCAGGGGTATATGGGGCAGTCGCACCATGGCGCGCAAGAGCTCGTAGACGCCCTTTTCGGCTGAGAGCCGGCCAAAGTAGAGAAGGTATCCCTCATTTCCGCGAAGTTGTTCATCGCTCGGTAGTGCTTGAAAGTGAGGAAGAACTTCGATGCGCTTCTCTGGCAGCCCGCTTTCGATTAATTTACGGCGCACAAATTCACTAGGAGCGAGAAATATGTCTACGCAACGTTCATAGGTGCGCAGCCATCTATGGAGGTATGCTTCCGCCGAGAGAACAATCGCACTGGAACGCGGGCCGTCGTAGCATCCCGTTGTTGCGGCGTGGTAGAAAGCCCCATGACTGCATCGTTCGCAGGTTTGGCCATGAGCGACAAAATTGTAAGTTGGACAGAGAATCTTGAAATCGTTTACATGATAGAGAACGGGCACGCCTTGTCGCCGGAGCTCCCAGAGAATCGACGGAGACAAATGATGGTAAATTCCGCGAATGTGGGCCAGGTCAGGTGAGAAGTCACTAAGGCATTTTCGCATTGTGCGGCGCGCGGATGTTGAATAGATGGCATGCCCCGCCATCCTAACTTTCTTCAGGAAACCCGCTTTCGGATCCTTGAAATTTAGAAAGGGAATGCGATAGCTTCGGCCAGTGAAAGAGGATGTCTGGCCGTGATCCATGCTGAAGAGAGCAGTTTCATGGCCACGCTGGTGTAGTTGATCGATGAGATCGAAAAGGTAAGCTTCCGTGCCGCTAAACTGATAATCGAACTTGTTGCAATACAGGATGCGCATGGTCACCCTCCGAGTGGGAAATGCGGGCGAGGAAGTTGTCTGCGAAAGCGGACACATTTCGTTGGCGATCATAAGAAGCTGCAATGCTCGCCGAAGCGGCGTGTTGAATTGCGGACAAGGAAGATTGGTGGTTTTGAATCCAACGAACCGCGCTGATGAAATCGGGCAAAGATCCCGGCTGATAAAGAAATCCCGTGCGCTGGTGTTCGACCAACTCGGGGATTCCGGTAATGGAAGGAGCAAGAACGAGTTTTTCGTGAGCCATGGCCTCCATGAGCACAACAGGAATTCCTTCGCTCTTGCTGGTCATCACAACCAGATCGGAGTGCCGGTAATAACCCACAAGCTCAGTGCGAGGCAAATGTCCGAGCAGGCAAACGCGTCCTTGAAGGCGTGACGCAACAATCAAGCTTTCCAGAACCGGGCGTTCCGGTCCCTCGCCAATGATCCAGCAAATAAAATTGACGCCTTGATCGCGCAGGCCGGCGCACGCTTCCAGAAGAAAGCGATGATCCTTCACCTTATGCAGACGTCCGATCGACAAAATGGAGAATCGACGGTGGGGCGAAGGGGAATCGAGAGGCGGCGCCGGCCATGCAAGAACCCGATCGACGCCGAGACGTTGGACAATGATCTTGTCAGAACGTATAGACGGATAGTTTCGAAGAATGTAATTTCGATTGAACTCCGACACCGTCACGCAGAACTGGCAAGCAAGCAGTTTGGATGTCAGCAAATCACCGCGTTGCAGTAAATCTGAGCCGTGCAACGTGAAACTGAACCCGATTTTGAGTAACTGGGCTGCGGCCATGGCCATCCATGATGCAAAGTACCCGTGATGAGCGTGAATGTGCGTGACTTTATGAGGATCGAGTTCCTCTGCGAGCGCAGCCCCCATTAACGTGTGACCGAGTGTCCGAATCCGTCGACTGAGCGAAATATCGCGCTCACGCAATAGAGGCCGCAAAAGCTGCCATAGAGTATGTCGGTCTGAACTGGACCGATGCAGTGCCCGCAAGATTTCATGGTCCGAAAGTGGTTGGAAAAAGTGTGTTTCGTCCCAAAACGCGACCTCCGCAGGGCGAAGAGTATTGGGTGAGACGCGTTTACCGCTGCAGCAAATCACCTTCTCACCGCGACGCCGAAGTTCCACAATTTCATCGATAACATAAGGTTCGAGGGACGAAGGGAATTCGTTTGCGATGTAAGCAAGAGTGGTCATGCGGCTGAATCCTTCGGAGCACAGAGCATGCCTGCAGCAGTGAACAAAAGTGCGATGACAAACTGGTACGCCATGTCGACGAAGAACGCATTGAAAAGATAGACGCCGAGCAAGATGGGCCAAACTTTCCGCAGAGAAGCGGTGGCGCTGGACTCCTCCGGCGGACCGCGCCAGGACAGACGAAAGAGGTTAAGGAAGAGAATGCCGTAAAGTGTCAAACCCGGCACGCCGAACTCAACCAGCAAGGCGAGATAAGTGTTGTGCACATAGAACGATCGGAGATGAAACCCCTCCATGCGTCGCGCGAGTTCCGCGTACATCCCGCTCGCAGCCCAGCCTGTTAGAGGCCGCTCTTGAAACATGGTCCACCCCGCGCTATAGACTGCGAAACGAGCGTCTACTGGCCCGCGCTCTTCGGTGCGCTCTCCTACAGCGGTCTTTAAAGACCGGTTGCTGACGCCAATTGCTAAGCCAATCGTTAGTCCCGCAATCACCAACAACGTACACACTGCTTGCAATCGGCGTTCGACCAGTCGCCATCCCAGCAGAAGAGTGGAAACAGCGAAGGAAATCCAAACGGCGCGAGTCATAGTTGCAAATATGGCCAATGGCAACAAAATCCAAAGCAAAATGACCACGGTTGTAAGTTTTCGCCGAAGCGCAATGAGAAGGATTCCAAGGATATTTAACGAAACTCCATTGGCAACCGCTTGAAGAAATGGACCGCGAGCGCGGTCTGCGTGAAATCCCAAACTCTCGTCGAGGATAAAGCGCGGAAAGATGAGCGATCGAGCGTCGGCGAGAAAGGCTAAAGCGATGAATATGAGGTAAGAGAGAGCCAATATCACAAAAACTTCAAAGTGCTTTCGCTGCGATGCGCCCCGATAAATGAGCACGGCCGCGTGAAAGAGAGTAAAGGGGACGATGTACTTGCTGGCAATGATGCTCCACATTTGCGGGTCGAAGGGTTCGCGCAGTACCCGAAATACAGCGAGCGCGATGAGGCCAAGCATCGGCAGACTAATTCCTGGGAAAAATGGGATGGGGTCTCGCAGCACCAATGTGCGCAGGGCGACGCATGAAATAAGGATGCCGAATGCGATTCGATCAGCATAAAAAGAGAAAAGGTCTGGGGGCCGAAAAAGAAAGACCACCATGGCGGCGACGTAGATGAGTGATGGAAAAGCTAAGCCGAAGTGAAAGGGCCGCAATAAAATAGCTGCGACGCGCCAAAAATTCTCGTATTCAATCTCCCAGCTAAGAGCGCGGCTGCTCATCACGATCCTTCCGGCGCAAATAGCACGCGAATTGTGCCCGCCAGAATGCGGAGATCGAGACGCAGGCTCCAGTTCTCGATGTAAGTAAGGTCAAGATGCATGTTGAGTTCAAATGAAGAGCAATCGCGGGCTGTGATTTGCCACAGCCCCGTGATTCCGGGTTTTACATCGAGGCGACGATAATGGTGGAGTTCATAATGATTGACTTCATCGACCGGGTGAGGCCGCGGTCCAACCAGACTCATGTCGCCCCTTAGAACATTCCAGAGTTGTGGAAGTTCATCGAGACTGTAGCGTCTCAAGATCCGGCCGATGCGGGTAATTCTCGGGTCGTCGTCAATCTTGAAAATCGGACCTTCTCTTTGATTGCGAGCGCGCAAGTCCTCTTTCAGATGTTCGGCATCGGTAACCATCGAGCGGAATTTGTAGCAACGGAAGCAGCGGCCTTTGGCGCCAGTGCGTTCCGCCGAATAAAAAATTGGCCCAGTCGAGTCCAGTCGTACGAACAGCGCTACTATTGCCATGATGGGGCTGATCAATAGAAACACTGCACTTGCACCAGCAATATCTATAAAACGTTTGATAAAAAGTGCGGCTCCCGGCAGGTGTTCGCGGTGTAGGGTTATGACTCCAACCTCGCCGATGCGTTCAATGCTTGAATCCGGCCACGGACCCGGCGGCAGATCGGGCACAGCACGAATGTCCAGGTGGTTGCGGAATGCGACTTCAGCAGCCAATCGCGTCTTTGTCGGTTGGCCGGGAAGCGCCAGGATGACTTCATCGATAAATTGCGATCGTGCAAGCCAGTCCAGGTCTGCTACGCGCCCGAGGACCGCTGGTGAAAGCGGCAGATCATCATCCAAAAACCCGCACACAGATGTGCGATGAAGAGGATCAGCGCGCAAAGCCTGAGCCAGAGATCGAGCAACCAGTCCTCCTCCAATGATGAGTATCTTCCGTGTTTCCGTCTCCCGGCGATGTCTTTTCCAAAGCCACTTTCTTGAGTGGCGCGATAACACAAGACCGGCCAGGCTACCGGTAAACACTGTGAGTGTCGCGAGCGGGCGCAGTCCGGCAATGAACACAAGCGCACTGGCAAAAAGAGTGGAACGCGCCAAAGCTGGGACAGTACCGACCGGGGATGGGTCCCCAGCGTGTTTGTAAATTCCTTCTGAAAGTCCGAAAAGCGTTACTAGAACAGTAAAGACAGGGAGGAAAGCCCAGGGTATCCAAGCGGGGAACAGGAACGCTGATCCTCCGACCACTGCTGCGAGAACAATCCAATCCGCTGCTACCAACTCAAAGATCAGGAAACGATTGCCAGACGGTTGATTTATCAACTGTTGAATTGGATTTGTTATTGCGTGGGTTTGAATGTTCCCCTCGTTATCCGTGATCATCTGAGGCATGGAACTCTTATCCCGGGGGGCAAACCTGGGAGTAGGCATGACGGATGTTCCGGGGATCATGCGGGTATACTGCGAAGGACATTCGTCGTGCCCTGTATCCCATAACCGGCTTGTCGCCACTTCGCTTATATTCATTCAAAGACTCCGGTATAGGCCTTCAGGCACAGGGAAACTGCGATCGGCAAGTACGGTTCCGAGTAGGGGAACGCCCGCTTTTCGGAGCTGATCTTTGATCCGAGTGGCGACGATGCGTCTGGTTTTATTGGCGGTTAGCACCAATGCCAGTCCGTCGCACGCCTTCGCGATGCTCGCGGTGTGCCATGAGATCGGACCAAATCGCAAAATCGTAAAGTCGAAATCCGACGTGACGTCTTCTAGGCTTGCTAGGTTTTGGTCGGTGAGGTTATGCCCTTCGGTATCCGACAACCAACTTTGGCGAGCGACGATCCAAAGGTGCGGCGCGATCAGCCAACTGGACTCCGCCGAAGTTGGGGACGGAAGTTGCAACTCAGTCTGCAACGGAACGGAACCCGGGTAAGCGTCAATAAGCGCGACATCATACCGGCCTTCTTCAGCTAGAGCTGTCGCTACTTCGAGGCACAACGGTTCCGTACGGGTCGATTCTTCAACCGGGGCGAAGCCCACATGCCGCACGGGCTTCGATTCCGGACAAAAGAAAAGTCGCTGAACCAGGGAATGTATTTGGCTATGGTGAAGCGAAACGATGGAAGAAACTGCTCCGCGTTTTATTGGTTGGAGAAGGGGAGTGCCACGCGGCTTCCCTCCAACAGCATTGGTCATTTCGGCATGAAGCTCTGCGAGTGTGCTCACTGCACTACCACCCTTGGTCGGGCAGGAGGTAACCCACTATGGTGCTGTGGTATATCGGTAGGTACGGGAAGCCAAGCCAGTACGGGCACTTCCAAGAGGTTATAAGCTTCGTCGGGCGTACGGATTGTGGGATCAAAGTATTCGCTTGTGAAGGCGATTCCGACGCTGAATGCTGCGGCGAAGATGAAAGCGAGTGTGAGATACAAAAGAATCGAGTGGGTAGGAAGCGCCGGAATCCCCGGCGGCTCTACGATGGCCACATTAAGGATACGGCCCTCATCCAGAGCGTCGCCGATGCGTGCCTCCTCGCGTTTGCGGAGATAGAGCAAGTAATTTGCTTCGTCCACCTTCGCCGCACGAATCAGGTCCTGTTGATCTATTGAATCGGATTGCATTTGTTGAGCGAATGTGCGCAGCGACACAACCTGGGTTGCCGCGACGGATTGCCGATCTCGTAATCCGTCTCTGGAAACTTGTGCTTTTTCCAATTCCATGCGGGCCCACTCGTAATTCGGGTCTTTATCCGTCGTCTCGTCGCGAACCGGAGTGAGTGCTTCGGCTTCAATGGAGGCGCGAGTTTCGCTTATTTGTTCNNGCACCAGCCGATAGGATGGTTGAAAGCGTGTAAGGAGCTCGGTCCGCTTGAGTTGGAGCTCAAGTAAATGCGTTTTCATCTTTTCCAGGACCTCAGGATTATCGGCCCACCGCTTCGAAGTGACCGATCGTGAGGGAAAAGACTTCAGCTGCGCACCCAGGGAGGCAATCCGTCGTTCCGTCTCGACTGCATCCTGGTCAAGCTGACGGTACGCGGCCCCGGCGTCGCCTAACTTCTGGAGAGCGATATCTCGCTCCAACGATGCCGATGCCACTCCACTTGTGCGAGTGAAGCGGACGAGATGGGCTTCCGACTGATGAAGTTGTTCTTCATATTTCGCAGTTTGTCTTTCGAAAAACGGCATTTCTCCCCCAGGTCGCTGAAGACTCGTATGCTTCTGCACGTAAATTTGAGATAGCGCAGCCAGTACGCGCGCAGCTCGTTCCGGACGAGTGTCTTTGTATGTGACCTGGATAAGATTGGATTTCTTCAAAGCTTCAACCTCCAACCGACGTTGTACCTTGCGAACCGCATGTTCGATCTCGGCTGGGCGCTCGGAATCTGGAATGCCGGAAGGAATCAGCCCAGCAATTTGCACGACTTGTCGCAGCAGATCTTCGTCGCGCAAAAGCTCCACTTCGGAATTGAGCTCCTCTTCAGTAATTTCGGGGCGAGTGAAATCCATGGCGCTAGCAGGCTCAGAAGATACGACAGGATCAAAGCGACCGCGGCGCAACAAAACTTTGAAGTGCGATTCGTACCGCGCTGAAAACACGAAGAGCAGAATCGTCCCTAATAACAGAAATCCGAAAGAAACCGCCACCAGACGCGGGCGCCGGAATAACGTGGCGGCGAGATCGCGGGGGGTGAGAGAAACACCAGTTTGTGGGGTTGAAACTAATTCCGCGGACATGGATCGTACAGCAAGCCGATCACACCAGGAAGGGTTTATAGGAACTCGCCGGATTCTAGTGACGCAATCAGTGGATGCTGCTACTCCTTTCTGCTAAAACTGCAAAGGGCTCATATACCAGCTCATAGAATTAGTTGGCACAAATTTGCGGATTTTTGAGATCCGGCTTTGTGGCACGAAAATAAAGTCGCCTGCCCGCAGATGGAGATCTTCATGCAGGTCGTGAGAGTCGAGCATCTTCTTTAAATCGATTACGTGGGATTCGGCCAAGTCCGCGGAGACACGTCGAAATACAATTACTTGGGAATGACGCGCCTGTTGAGTGAAGCCGCCGGCCATTGCCACAGCCTCGCCCACCGTCAAGTTACCTCGCAACTCATATTTCCCGGGCCGCGTCACTTCACCCGAAGCGAGGAAATAGGGTTTGTCAAAGTCCTTCAGAGACACAGTGACCTCGGGGTCATGAAGAAAGCCCTGATATGCATTAACGATCGCCAATTGCATCTCAGGAACGGTCGATCCCTCCGCGAATAGAGTGCCCGCACCTTTTAGCGTTACGAAGCCGTCGGGCTGCACCGTCAGGGTCTGATTGAAGTCGGGAGAAAATGTGAAATTTACGTCCACCGTATCGGATTTCGAGAGCCGATAAAGCGGGTGGCGTTCCCCTCCAAACGCAGGATCTCCCTTGCCACCCGCTCTCCCGGATTGTGTGATCGCTTCGCCAGCCGAACCTCCCTTGCCCGACGGATCCTGGCTCTGCAAACCCCTGACCGCTGCGGTATTGCCAGACGGCTGGGCAGAGGATCCAGGTTCAGAAGCAGGCGACGGTACCGTCTGCTGAGCGTAAGCGACCACGGCTAACTGCAGGATGAGCATGCCCGCAGTTCGCAAAACGACGTATTTGTTAAATGCATCCATCTCCGCACTTTCACCGTCGCTCAGAACGGCGGATTCAGTAACTCGATTGTTGAGCTGATGGCTCGAAGGTATCGGTGCATGCCGAGCACAACAAGACTAGGAAAGTACTGTCCACTGCGGTACATGGCTTTTTTCGGACTCTAGAAAAAAACAATTAAATGACCGGAAGCGCTGCCATGGCTTACTGCTCGGTCCTCGCGATCCCTCCTAAAAGGGAAGTAATCGTACAAATATTTGGGCACGATAGTACGTCTCCAAAAGTAGCCCTCCCGGTTGACATTCATCACCAACAGAGTGTGATGACGCCTACATCCGGTCCCTGCGCTTTTGGGCATGATATGAACATGAAAAATCTTCGTTCTGTGCCTCAGCCTGTCTTAGATGAACCGACCGAAATCCAATTGATCCAGGTCCTCATTGCGGATTCCGGTCCCATCCAATCCCAATTGCTATCCCGCGCATTGAGGGGGCGACGCGAGTTCGAGGTCGCCACGGTCGATTTGGACACAACTGTGCTTCGCAACTTTTTGCAATCCAATCATGTCGACGTGGTGTTGGTTGCCGGGAACCATCTGCCGGATTTGAGCTTGCTGCGCTGGCTTCGCGTTTCATATCCCAAGATCGCCCCCGTGCTGTTGGTGGAAAACGATGACCGGGAACTGGTAGTGAATGCCTTGCGCGCAGGCGCCAAGGGTATCTTTCTTTTTACCCAGACTCCGTTTCCGATGCTCTGCAAATGCATCCATTGCGTTTTTGATGGAGAAGTGTGGGTCAACAATCAACAAATGAATTACGTTCTGGATGCTTTGTCCGATGTGCCAACTCTAAGGGTTGTGAGCTCGACTGGAAGATCGCTGCTGACGCCACGCGAGGAGCAGGTCGTCGCCCTGGTAGCGGACGGCTTGACGAATCGAGGCGTTGCATCTGAACTCGGACTCAGCGAACACACAATCAAGAAATATCTCTTACGAATCTTTGACAAGGTTGGAATTTCGAGCCGCGTAGAGTTAGTTCTTTACGCGCTGTAGCACGGGGAGCATCGTCCGGCCGAATGGATGCCGAGCAGCAATGCGTGATGGCAGGAATCGCACTGCAATTTGAACGGGCTAAGAAAAGTTGGGGGCGAAATGCGAGACATATCATAGCTACACAATCGAGAGTGCGACATATAATCTCGGGATGGGAAAATATGAGGCTATAGCCTCGTGACAAGTTTCGGTTCCGTGCCCGATGCGGCTGGCGAGGGGGGAGCCAATGGGGCTAATGTAGCCCGCCGATGGACAGTGATCGCGTCCGGGCTTCTCATTCTGGCGCTCGCCTTGGTTGTCATCTACACCGGTCCAAATGCTTTTCTCAGCCCCATAGCTCTGGTGGTCGTAGCCGCGATTGGACTCGCCGCCCTTCTGCTTCAGGTCAGATTTCGACGCGACCTTTCAATTCATTCTCCGCTATGGCTAAACGTTCTTGGAATTCTCTGCGCGATGGTATGCCTGTTCGCGGACTACCTCCACATGACACGCCGAATGCTGGATCTGGTGGCGTTTGCCACCGTGATCTGCTTCGGCATCAGCGGTTCATTAATTTTGCACTCACTTCGGAAAAGAACTCGAATTCAGCGGCCGGAATCCGACTAGCGCTTTTGCGACGAATTTCTGAGATGGCCGCGGATTAAGGTTATTTTCCGTCGAACTCCGTATTCCTTACAGATTCAGCACCTCGGTTCCCCATTTACAATGCCGTTATGCGAGTCACGCTATTCGGAGCCTCCGGGCTGCTTGGGCGCGAACTGGTTCGTGAGTTGAACGGGGAAGAGTTAACCGCGCCCTCTTCCAAAGAGGCCGATCTGCGGGACCACGATGCCGTTCGTGCCGTAGTTCGCAATACCCGTCCCGACTGGATCATCCTTTCCGCCGCCTATACCGACGTCGATGGTTGCGAATCAAATCGCGATCTTGCCTTTGCGGTCAATTGTGAAGGCGCAGTGAATGTAGTACGCGCCGCGAAAGAGATAGGGTCACGGCTGCTTTTTGTAAGTACTGATTACGTTTTTGATGGCGCGAAACGCTCTCCTTACGAAATTACCGATAGCAGAAATCCAACCGGAGTTTATGGCGAAAGCAAGGCGCGTGCGGAAGAGCGTCTGATAGAGCTTCTTCCCGACGTCTGCATCGCGCGTACTTCTTGGCTATTTGGCCACGGAGGAAAATGTTTTCCGGCGACGATTTTGAAACTAGCGTCCACTCGCCCAGAAATTTCCGTGGTCAACGATCAGCGGGGTAGCCCGACCTTTACGCGCGATCTGGCATCCGCTCTTGTACAGCTTTGCCTCCGATCTGCTCGCGGCATCGTTCACGTCACTAATTCCGGCGACTGCACGTGGTATGACTTTGCCACGGAAATCGTTCGAAATTCGGGAATGGCTACACAAGTTAAACCCGTGACTACCGCCGAATTCCCGCGTCCAGCCCAGCGTCCTGCATATTCTGTTCTCTGTCCTGACAGCCTCCACGCCTACAACATTCGCATGCCGGAATGGCAGGACGCGCTGCGGCGCTATCTTGCCAGCAGGCCAGCGATCCCCGTAGTTTGAGAGCGTTTGCCATCGCCTATCGGCAGGATTACTATTTCTTCAATCATCAGGTTCTTAAAGCATTTCGCTTTAACAGACTTCTCTCAGCTAATTCCGTTTCAAGGAGGATTTATGGGAATCGCAGTTTCTCCGATTCAGATTGATTCACGTGTCAGCGATTTTATTTCCAAGCCGCGCAAGATGTTGATCAATGGCAAGTGGGTGAATGCGGCTTCGGGCAAGACTTTTCCAACCTATAATCCGGCAACCGGCGAAGTTCTCGCCCAAGTGGCGGAAGGCGATCGCGCCGATATTGACGCGGCGGTGCAGGCGGCTCGGCGAGCATTTGACAGCGGCCCGTGGTCGCACATGACGCCGTCCGACCGCGGCAAGTTGATCTGGAAACTGGCCGACCTGCTGGAACAACATCTCGAAGAATTCGCAACCATCGAAACGCTCGACAACGGCAAGCCGCT
>PLBX01000549.1 GCA_003135495.1 Acidobacteriaceae bacterium
GCACCATCTTGGGCACGCCATCGATCGCCGATATTTTTCCATTTACCACGGTTCCAATGGGAATCAGCAGCCTGTCGAACGCATAAATGGGCTCTGTCGTCTTGGCATGAATGGCCTGACCCACTTCCCGCACTCGCACCTCCGAGTCAAGCGCCACCTTAATCGGAGTGCCCTCCGCGATGCTCATTGGCATCGTCAGCGGCGAGTCCGCGTCGTTTTTGGAGGCTTTTTGCGAGCCAGGCGTATCCTCGCTGCTCTGTGGTGTTCCTGCGGGTGGCCGCGGCTTAAGCGTCTGCGCACCCGCGACGCACGATAAGCCAACCATCAACAGTGTTCGCCCTAATACACTAACTCGCATTCCTCTAACTCCGATTGTTGTCCGCGTAGGAACAAAGTGCGTTTGAAACCTGCGTGAATGCACGGTAGCAGAATACGGAAACTTGCACTGCCCAGAAAAGCCGCAACAAAACTTTATCTATTATGAAGCATAAAACGCGGAAATAGGCTGCAATTTTCAGAGACAAAGGCGTCCCTTATTTCGTGGGTTGCCGCGCCGGATCAACTATTGTCGGAGGTTCAGGGTCAGAATGCTTGAATAATTTGTGGCGCACGTCTGGCCAGAATTCTTTCGTTACATTGAAAAATGTATCCAGGCCTATTTGTTGTCCCCATTTATTCGCCGTATTTCCCAATGATCGATCGGCGGCTGGATAGTAAAGGTTGGAGATTCCAGCAGCCACAGCATTTCCCGCCAGTTCTGATGTATTGAAGTGATTACGACCGTCGTCACCCCGAGTGATAAATTCCCGGCTGATAGCATATCCCGTTCTCCTCCAAAATCCGCCTGTGCCTTTTACGAAATAGCGAGGGTCCTGATGAAGAGCAATGGGGAATAGCCCCTCGGTCATGATGNNGATCAAAAGAGTCGTCAATCGCAACTTTCATCTTTTCGGCTGGCGTCAGCGGTTTGATGTCAGCCGGATTTTCGTCTGAGCGGTAGTTGGGAATGATCCAGAGAATATGATTTTTGCTGGGCTCATGCTGCTGATCGCGCTGCGCAGGGCTGGATGTTACTGATTGACCTTGATTTACGCTTGGGGCATCCGGCAAGGATGTGGTTTCCTGAGCCACCACAACGGAACCGAAGAGGAAACTAACAATGACCGGAACAAACCAGCGCCTTGGAAAACATAACCCAGCCCCAAACCACTCCATATTTAAATGTTTGATGCAGATTGACCCTCCCATGATCGAATATGAAAAAATTTTAATCTGCTGGCGAAAAAAGAATCGCAGGATGAGAACGGCCCTACAATAGTAATGTTCCGGTACCTCACCACCAAAATTACAAAGTAAGTCAGTACTACTGCATCAAGGAGCGAATCCATGAAGCGAGTCGTCCTCTATGTCCGAGTTTCCAGCATTGACCAGCACCCCGAGACTCAGCTTTGCGACCTGCGCCCGCTGGCGGCGGCTCGTGGCTACGAAATTGTCGGACAGTACAGCGATACGATAAGCGGCTCGAAGGCCAAACGCCCTGGTCTCGACCAGCTTATGTCTGATGCCCGGAGGGGGCGGTTTGACGTGATGTTGGTGTGGTCATTCGACCGAGTGGCGAGGTCCGTCAAATATTTTCTCGAAGTTTTGGACGAACTCAATCACCTGAATATTGCCCTAGTCAGCTTTCGTGAAAATATCGACACCGGCGGGCCACTGGGACGAGCCATGGTTGTCATCGTGGGGGCGATTGCTGAATTGGAAAGGTCTCTAATAGTCGAGCGCGTCAAAAGCGGCATGAGAAGGGCTCGGCTTGAGGGCCGTCAAATTGGCCGCGCACGGCTCGATGTGGATCGGCAGCAAGTTGTTCAAGATCGCCAACGTGGCATTGTCTTTGACCCTAGTAGCCAAGAAGCATTCCATTTCACGGGCATCCGTATGTCGCCTGATGAAAGAATCCAATAGCAATTCCAGTCTGGTAGTTGGTGCTTCGGGTGAAGACGTGGCACACGAAGCTCACTTATAGACAACATGAAAATGATGATGAAGGAAAGAGTTAGAGCAAAAGCTAGTGCTGCATTGGCCCCAGTGGTTCAACACCAAAGGCGATGTTCGCCACACACTAATGTCCTTTGGCTTCCGGCTTGATGATGGCTGGTTCGACATCCTCTGGCGACTATGCGATGACTTAGAGCCTCTGGTTGCCGAATTCGAGGCGACGGATGAATGCCAGTTTGAAATATTGCAAGTGAAAGAGAAATTTGGTGGACTGCGCATTTACGTCAATGATGCAGATGACAATATTCGCCTATTCATCGAAACTGCCCAACTAGCGTCATCCCGCACGTGCGAAGTTTGTGGGCAACCGGGAACAATGCGGGAGGGTGGTTGGATTAAGACTTTGTGCGACCAGCACGCCACTGCAGCCGCAGCGCAGTCCTCTGTTGAGAATCAAGTGAAGTGAAATACTCCACGGCCCGTTAGCCCGTCAACTTATTCGCGTCTTCAAAGTTGCTTAGCTCAGTCCACGGTTAATACGAGTATGCTGCTGTTACCACCGCTTGTACAACCCAGATTCCCGGAATTCCCGCTGGGGGTATCCACACTGACGTTCACCGGTCCAGGACCGGTAATGACACCAGTCGTGAGCGTAACGTTCAACTGCTGACTGCTGACAACGGTCGTGCTGAGAGGCTTCCCATTGATAACAACTTCAGATGAGGAAACAAATTGACTGCCGTTCACGGTCAGCACAGCTCCCTGCTGGACTTGAGCAAAATTGATCGTGCTCGGCGAGAGTGAAGCGATGAGCGGCACGGGCCTCGCACTACCGCAAAATGGGTTTAGAGTGNNGAGTGTTGTTGCAACCGGCAAGTAAGAACATCGCAAGCAGGGCAGCGAGAGATGGGGCGTAAGCACGGGAAAACATGGAGGGTACTCCTTCCTTCAGTTCTGGTTGCTAGAACACTCGGAAGAAGCATTAGTTTCGCGTCCATTTGAAATTTTCATAAATTCGTGACCACCAACATTTCGTTCGATGCCGTACAGACTGCGGTCAACCCCGCGTCATTTAATTGATATCGCACTTGGNNAAATGATGCAGAAACGTCAACTCCGAATCGTAAAGCCTCCGCTCCCAGCAATCGGTGTCTGCGAAGCCTGTAATTCCCAATTTAAATCCACCAAAATCTCTCAGCACGATGCGGAAAACGAAATCAAGAAGGCGTTTGATGCCCATGAATGTAAGCTCGATAGCAGTCAAAGACGCCTTGCAAGAGGTGCGGAGCCCCCGGAAGATAAGTAATGAATTTCTTTTGGTGTCGATCAGGGAGGAGCGCCACTGGTACCCTCACCCCCTAAGGCGGCCATTCTCTTTTCATCTTTGATCGACAAAAATCGTACATCTTGGAAAATCAAGGCACTGGTTCAAAATT
>PLBX01000314.1 GCA_003135495.1 Acidobacteriaceae bacterium
CGCGAACGCGGCAAATATCTTTACCGCATCGCGCGCATCATCCAGGAAAAGATGCGCGAACTCGCCGTGCTCGAAAGCATGGACGGCGGCAAGCCCATCAAGGAAACCCGCGACGTGGATTTGCCCATCGTCGCCGCGCACTTTTTTTACCACGCCGGCTGGGCGGACAAATTGCAATACGCCTTTCCGGGCCGCACGCCGCGTCCGCTGGGCGTGGCCGGCCAGATTATTCCGTGGAATTTCCCGCTGCTGATGCTCGCGTGGAAAATCGCCCCCGCGCTGGCGACAGGACACACGGTCGTCTTGAAACCTGCGGAATTCACGCCTCTCACCGCGCTGGCCTTTGCTGGAATTTGCGAGGAGGCTGGCTTGCCCGCCGGTGTGGTCAACATCGTCACCGGAGACGGATCAACGGGCGAGGCATTGGTGAATCATCCGGACGTGGACAAGATTGCGTTCACAGGATCAACCGAAGTGGGACGCGCGATTCGCGCCGCCACAGCGACAAGTCACAAGCTCCTCTCGCTCGAGCTCGGCGGAAAATCTCCTTTCATAGTTTTCGAAGATGCCGACCTCGACAGCACCGTCGAAGGCTTGGTCGACGGCATATGGTTTAATCAAGGACAAGTTTGTTGCGCGGGCTCGCGGCTGTTGATGCAGGAGAGCATCGCCGAAGTTCTGATCGCTAAGATTCAAGATCGCATGAGCACTCTGCGCATGGGCGCGCCGCTCGACAAAGCAATAGATATCGGCGCCATCGTGGCGCAAGTACAACTCGATCGCATCCGTAAATTAGTTGACCAAGGCGTAGCCGACGGCGCGACCTGCTGGCAGCCGCAGATGACACTTCCAGCGCGCGGCTTTTATTATCCTCCAACGCTTCTGAGCAACGTGCATCCAACTTCGATCGTCGCGCAGCAGGAAATTTTTGGGCCGGTGCTGGCAGCGATGACATTCCGCACGCCGACCGAAGCCGTGGAACTGGCGAACAACACGGCTTACGGGTTGGCAGCTTGCGTGTGGAGCGAGAGCATCAACGTGGCACTGCATGTTGCCGCGCAAATTAAAGCGGGAGTGGTCTGGATCAACTGCACCAACTTATTTGACGCATCTTGCGGATTCGGTGGCTATCGCGAAAGTGGATTCGGGCGAGAGGGCGGACGCGAAGGGTTGCTCGAATACATGGAGCCGGCGTGGTTCAAGAATGCGCCCATGCTTCCGCCGGACAAACAGTCACAACTGCCGTATGCGGAATTGGAACAAAACGATTCTAAATCTTCCGCCGGTCCTCACGGCGGAGACGGTAATTCACCCGCAATCGACCGCACCGTGAAACTTTACATCGGCGGCAAGCAGGCTCGGCCCGATTCCGGCTACAGTTTTGAAGTCCACGCGACCGATGGGCGATTGCTCGGCGAAGCTCCTCTTGGCAATCGCAAGGATATTCGTAACGCGGTCGAAGCGGCGCGCAAAGCTTCAGCTTGGGGAAAGGCAACCGCGCACAACCGGGCGCAGGTTCTTTACTACTGCGCAGAAAATCTTTCGCAACGCCATGACGAAATCGCGCGCCGACTGGCTGCCGTGGTTGGCGACAAGCAAGCTGCTGCTGAATTGGATCTCAGCATCGAGCGCATCTTCTCCTATGCGGCCTGGGCCGACAAGTTTGATGGCGCGGTGCACAATCCGCCATTTCGAAATGTTGCTCTCGCCATGAATGAAGCGATTGGAACGGTCGGTATCATCTGTCCACGCGAAGCTCCCCTCCTTGGCTTTCTTTCGCTCGCGATGCCGGCGCTTGCTATGGGCAACACCGTGATCGCGATTCCCTCGGATGCATATCCCCTGATCACGAGCGATCTCTACCAGCTATTCGACACCAGTGATCTACCCGGCGGCGCCGTAAATATTGTGACCGGGTATGTGTCACAACTTCTGAAGACGCTCGCTGAACATGATGATGTCGATGCCTTGTGGTGCTTCGGCGACGAGTCGAGCGCTGCCGCGGCCAAGGCTATGTCGATTGGCAATCTAAAGCAAGTTTGGACAAACGAAGGCCGAGCCATCGACTGGTTTAATCCCAAACGGGCTGAGGGGCGCTGGTTTCTGGAGCACGCCACGCAAGTGAAGAACATCTGGGTTCCGTACGGCGAGTAGGCAGCTTCTGGCTTACGTACAGTCTCGCCCAGTGGTGGGAGACGCGGCAAGCCGCGTCTCTACAGTAGAGTCAAGAAGAACTCATGAGTCCTACCTCCAGTCAATCCTCCACTCCTCGAGTAAAAATCTGCTGTATTGCCAGCGTTGAAGAAGCCGCGCTCGCAGTGGCATGCGGAGCCTCAGCCCTGGGCCTGGTTTCGCACATGCCCAGCGGACCGGGCGTGATCGACGATGAGCTAATTGCCGAAATTGCGGCGACCGTTCCTCCCGCGATCGGCACATTTTTACTGACATGCCGGCAAAGCGTGGCTGACATCGTCGACCAGCAGCGGTTCTGTCGCACCAACACCATTCAAATTTGCGATCACCTCACTCGCGGCACGCACCGCGAACTGAAGGATGCTTTGCCGGGAATTTCTGTCGTGCAGGTCGTCCACATGACCGGTCGCGAATCTATTGACGAGGCCGTGAAAATCGCCCCCCACGTGGACGCGATCCTGCTCGATTCTGGCAATCAGAAACTCGCGGTTAAAGAATTGGGCGGGACCGGCCGAACCCACGATTGGAGCCTGAGCCGGACGATCCGGGAGCACATCATCCGTGAGGGTATCAGTGTTCCGATGTTTCTGGCGGGAGGCCTCGCGCCAGAGAACGTAGCAAAGGCCATCGAGGCAGTAGGTCCATTCGGACTGGACGTGTGCTCTGGCGTACGCACCGATGGTAGGCTGGATGCGATTAAGCTGCGGGGATTTTTCTCCGCGATCGCAGGCGTTGGAACGACACTCCCAAAGTAGCAAGACTGATCGGAGCAGAGGCGCAACGATGCCGCGCATTGGTAAAACGATCATTCCCCGGATTAAGCAATCTCTGCGGGATCGCGGACTCGCCACCAGCGTTTTACGAAGCGTTCTTTTGCCAGTTCATTTATTCAAGGAGTATCGCGCAGCCAAGGCGCGCCGGCTGGATTCATTCATCAGTGAGTTTGACCAGGAGCATGGCGTCGACACGGAGGGCAAATTCGAAGGCTGGACATATTTAAGCGATCTCGATATTCCGAGTTCAAACTGGTTTGACGGCAACGATTACGCCGCCATAGAGCCCGCACGATTCCGCAAGGTGTTAGCGAGCCTTCAGATTGCTTTTCACGACTATACGTTCATCGATTTCGGCTCCGGAAAAGGCCGAGCGCTGCTTCTGGCCTCGGAATTTCCCTTCANNTGGGCCTGGAGTTCTCGCCAGAACTGCACGGAACGCAGAAGAAAATATTGCGCGCTACCGGCCTCCCGTTTCCGACGTTTCCGACTCTCAGAAATGTCGTGATATACGCTCGGTAAATATCGATTTTTTGGATTATGCGATGCCACCGGATCCGTCAGTGCTGTTTTTCTTCCATCCGTGTAAAGCGAGGATGCTGGCAAAGGTGATGGACAAAATAGGCGAGTCGCTGCGTGCTGCCCCGCGCCCGGTCTATATCGCGTACGTGGCCGCGACCGAGGCGGAAGAGAAGTTGCTTTCTTCCACTGAATTTCTGAAAGAAGCATTTCGAAGTGCGGAGTTCAATTTTTGCGTTTATAAGGCCTGCCCTTAAAAAATTTAAGTGATGCGGCGTGCACGGGGTCGTCATCTGAGCTTAATCCTTGCAAGTCTGCTTGCGCTGAATCCAATGTACCGTTCCGCCTCTTTTCAGCTCGACTGCGTCGATCGGGCCGCCCACATCTTGAGGGCTCTCCGTATATTTAATAAGGAGTTCGAGCATTCGTATCGCCAACCTCACTTCAGATTCTTCCGACGTCCAAGTCTTGAAAAGCTCCGCAGTTTTCAAACGTTCGGCCTTTGCGCGAGCACTCGAAGCTTTAGAAAACTCTTCAAACAGCCGTCGATCACCGGCTTGCAACTGGTACTTCATTGCGTCAGGTACTCCACCATCGACGACCGGCGGTGCGTAGAAGCGAACTGGATAAGCTTCGGGGAGAGTTCGAATTAATGCGTACGCGGCTTGAATGTTTCCCATGGGGCTCAGCCCTAAAAACCACCCATCAACATAGGTTTGGCCTGGTCTAAGGTTAGCAAGTTCGGAGGGTCGGATATGATCGTGACTCCTCCCAAACAGAAGCTACGTCCAATACAGGAGTGAATTCTAGAGGGAGTTTCGAAACTCTCGCGAATGCGGCTTTTGCTTGCTCACTCGCATCCCATCCGAAAACGCGGCCCGTGGTGTCGTCAATTCTTCCCGAAATAGTAAACAGAAATCGATCATTCAGAGCCGTTATCTTGCAGGCGTCATCTACATAAGACTTCCCCTCATCGCCCCTCCTACTCTCAGCAGCTACAACGATTTTGTCTTTTGAATATCCGATTACAATCGTTGTAGCGTGAGCCTTTGCGCCCGTTGCAATGAGAAGTAGAAAGATCAGGAACCGAAAGATTGTCGACAGGTTTTTCATCTCACTTTTCGCAAATGATAGCTAAGGCAGTCTCATCAGCTTGGAGCGGTACAACATCGCGCTCTCTGGATTGGCCGTCGCAGATCTTCACAATAGTTTGAAATCTCACCTTTCTCAAGCTTGGAGTCTTACATTCGGACATGGTCGAGGTATCAACGTTGACTTTTGCCGGGGCTACAGGCAAACTCTCAATTCGCGCGTGAACCGCAATGGGGCAGTACGAAAAACATGTCGCACGCAAGGCGAAGGCCGACTTAGGAACACTCGTTCTATGTCTGTAGACCGGGTTTCTTACACACTCGATTCGACGCTGGATACGGTGAATAATGCCGAAGAAACGGCCAGCCGCATGGCCGCCGAAGCGGGTTTTGATGAAGACGAGATCATGAAGATCTCGATGGCGGTTCGCGAAGCAGCGGTAAACGCAGTTTTGCACGGCAACGCATACGACCCGAACAAGAAAGTTACGCTCGCGTTTGAGCGCACCGCTGACGACCTCGTAATTGTTGTTCGAGATCAAGGCAAAGGGCTTGACGAAAGCAAGATTCCGGATCCATTGGCCCCGGACAATCTGATGAAGACCTCGGGGCGAGGCATTTTCCTGATACGCTCGTTTATGGACGTGGTGGAGATTCATCCGTCCCAGACTGGCACCGAACTTAAAATGATCAAGCATGTCCACGGCAATCCCGCGGACTCCAAGGAGGCTCTACAGTGAGCATGAAGTCCAGTACACGTCAGGTGGATGGCGTCACGATCGTCGACCTCAGCGGCCGAATCACCCTCGGCGAAGGCAGCGTCGTTCTGCGCGAAACCGTCCGCGACTTACTTTCCAAAGGCCAGAAAAAAATTCTTCTGAACCTGGGCGATGTGAACTACATCGACAGCTCAGGCATCGGCGAACTGGTTAGCGCCTACACCACTGCCAAGAACCAGGGCGGCGAACTGAAGCTGCTCAAGCTTACGAAGAAAGTTCACGATCTTCTCCAGATCACCAAACTCTATACCGTGTTCGACGTTAAAGATGACGAAGCAGTCGCGGTAAAATCTTTCAGTAAGTAACTGCGTTCGATCGCTGGAACTTGAGGCATGCCGGGGNNCTTCGAGTTTGGATTTCCCTCCCCACTCCTACAATAAAAACTGAGGATGCACTTTGCAGAGCCTCAGCCATCATGCGGTTTCCGGCAGCAGTTTCAGGCAATACAACTTTTGTTGCGTTCCTGCTTGCGTTCCTGGTTGCGTTCAGTGGAATTTGCCCTGCGCGCAAAACCCTCTCCTCAAAAAACTCATCCTCTAACTGCGTCGCATTCTCCGATGCCAGCAAGTACATGGGCACGGCACAGTGCGTCAGCGGCACCGTGCTGCATGTGGAACATGGCAGCAAGGGTGCCACCTTCCTGACGTTCTGCAAAGAGGCGAAAGCCTGCCCCTTCACCGTGGTTGTCTTCCCGACCGACACAAAAAAAATGGGTGACATTCGCCAGCTTGAGGGGCGGCAGATAGAAATTAAGGGAACGATTCAGGATTATGACGGCCGTGCGCAGATCGTGTTGCGCCGCACCCAGCAGCTTGGCGAAAGCGCTTATGTGGTAATCCCTCGCGTGCCGACGGATTACGACGTCGAGAAGACGAGGCATAACAGCGCCGGAAGCATCCACAAACCAAAGGCCGCCAAGAAAAAAACTACAAAGCAGACCGATCCGATGTCGATCGAAGATCCGTCAGAACCGCAGTAAGCATTGCTAACCTTGTAACTCTGTTTTAACGCAGCACCAAATCAGAATATTCGGGGTGGCTTTGCAGGTATCCATCGACGAACGGGCAAACGACGTCGATCTTCATATTATTGGCTCGCGCCCAATCGAGCGCAGTCTTGGATAGAGTGGAGGCTACTCCACCGCCGCGCATGGAATCCGGAATCTCGGTGTGAAGAAGCTCCAGCACGTGGCCAGTTATGTTGTATTGCAGGTATGCGACGTGGCCCTCGCGCCCCAGTTCAAATCGGCCGGTGGTCACCAGCTGTGGAGCACGCTTTCTGTTGCCGAATAGGTTCATGGTTTTAGAGCGAAAAGCCTACTTGATTTTCGGCGAATCCTGATCGGCGGGCTTTTGATCGTCGGCGTGAATGACGCCATCGTCTTCGGCGTAGAAGGAGCGATGGTCGGCGTCCATGTGGTTGGGTGTCATGGTCAGGATGAACCCATCGTCGTCATTCTTGCCCCCAGCGTTTTTGCCCCCAGCATGGTGCGCACTTTCATGGCGGGGAGTGAAACTGACAGTGTAATCGCCCCGGTTGGTGGAATGAGCCATGCGCTTAGTGAACGATCCGGTGCCGGCTAGGGCCTCAAGAGAAGTGGCATATTTGTCGTGCCGTTTCTTGTATTCGCGTTGGGCACGGAGCACCACGCGCATGTAACCCAGCGCCTGTGCCTCGGAATCGGAGTGGGCCGGGTCACCTTGGAACTTAGGTTGGTACGGAGTGGAAGCAGGAGCGGGAGTTGAGTCAGCGCCGGAAGTTGAGGCAGGAGCTTGCGCCCATCCAAGCGCAGCCGCCATAAAGGCCGCCAGAATCCCAGCACAGCAGCCAGCAAAGCGGAAAGATGACTGAATTCGCCTTCGATTCACTGCAACCTCCTATAACTCTCGATCTTTTAGGGGGTTACCCCCGTAATTTGTTTGAGTCAGCAATAGTTCCAATTCCTGCTTGCATCAGGCAAAGTGGAACAGGATGCAATCCTAACAGGGAAACCCTAATGAAAGCTGCCGTCGCCAGAAAGCCGTTAATACGAGTCGCTGTAGTTGAGAGTGATCCGCTGCGTTTTGTAGGATTTCGGGCCCTTTTTGATACCGAAGCCGATCTCGAATTAGTCTCCGCCTCACTGGCCGACCTGAGCCAGTTGCAGGGCATTGATCTGGTGCTGCTCGGCAATCGCGGCGGCAAGAACCTTTACGACATTATGGCGAGTATGAAAGCTATTCGCCCCGACCTGCGCATTATTGTAACCGGCTCTGGCATGGACGAAGAAAGCATTCTAAAAGCCATCGCAGCCGGCGCCAAGGGCTACGTTGATGAGGCAGCTTCCGCCGCCGAATTTATTCAGGCTCTGCGCATCGTGCATCAAGGCTCAGTGTGGGCTCCGCGCCGCGTGCTCTCGACCTTCATCGAACGCGTCAGCGCCTCGCCAGGACGTATCTTCCCCGCCGGCCGCATCACTTTCACCGACCGCGAAAAAGAAGTGCTGGAGATGCTGGTGGCTGGCCGCTCCAACAAAGAAATCGGCTCGGCGCTTGGCATTGAAGAGCGCACCGTGAAAGCGCACGTCGCGAAATTAATGCGCAAGGTGGGAGTGCAGAATCGGATTGCGTTGTCGGTGCATGCCATCACACATTCGCTGGTGACGGCAAAGTAGTTCTAGATACAATAAGTAACACTGCCTTCGCCATCCGAATTTCCACTTTGGATGGCGATTGCTTTTGGGACTGTCTGTTGCTTTTGGGTGGCGCAGCTATTTACGCTGCAACATCTGTCTTTTTTCCACAGTGGGTTGTAGTCTCTGACCTACCTAACGTTCCTTCACCGCCCGTACAGGTTGAACAATCACCGCAGTTCGCGGTGCGATCCTCTCAAGCCGATGATTCTCAGTTAGTGCAATCGCCTGTGGGTGTTGAAAAA
>PLBX01000397.1 GCA_003135495.1 Acidobacteriaceae bacterium
GAATGAAAGGGAAGAGGAACGGTTTATCCTCGGACTGGTGGGCCAACTCAGGTACATCAATCAGATTTGCCCGAGCGACGTTTCCTTTTATGCCGGAGAGCTGAAGCAAGCTTGCGCGGGACGATATCTGGATCGCCCGTCCAAGAAATTTCTTTCGACGGCAGCGGGTTCGCCGTGATTCGCAGGGGGACAGACGAGACGTCCCCGATTAATCTCCAGTAAGCGCCTGGTGCCCCATCCTTGCGCGTTCTGTGCGCAAGGTTGGGATTCCACAAAAACCGACTGAGAGGAGTTTAACACTTCAATTCGTGGGACAGACGGACCTTCACGAACTAATCCCCAGTAAGCGCAAGCAAACTCTCCGTGCTAAGACTCTTTAGCACGTTTTGAATCTCTTCCTCAATCTGTGCCTCTTCCACCCTGCTCTCCAATATCGCAGGGCAATCTGCCGGGATGACGTGGGACACTTTTTGGAATGCAAGTATTGATTCCAAGCTCAAAGCGTCGTGCTTGCTCTGCGTGTTTACTTCGCTCACATGCAGCTGTCGAATCCGCCCTCGGAAACTCCGCAAAATGGCCGCCGCCTCGCTCATAGTGGGATCAACCTGACGAGCGTGGCCAATGTCGAAACAAAGAGAAGCCTTAGGCAGCAGGTCGAAATAACGCTTCAAATCTTGGGCAGTCTGTCCGACCGCTTTGCGTTTATCCATGTTCTCGATGCAGAGACATTCTCCCAGCCGACTCCAATCCGACGGCGTATGCATCGCATCAGGGTGCACGATGATCGGCCATTTCCGAGCCGCAACCTCTTCCAGTAGCTCCAAAGCTTTTAATTCAAACGATTGCTCAATTGAACTTGGGGCATGGAATGAAATGTAATCGAAGGACGTCAAATCCAATTCTCCCAATTGCATGACCAGAGGCATCAATTCATCTTGACGCAGCGCGGAAAGCTCCACCGCGCTGACATTCTTTCCGGCGAGCATCTGGAGCGCTCTGCGAAAATCGCCTCTCGCCAGCGCTCCAGTCGAAAATCCAACCCGTCTCATCAGAAAACCCCGTACTCTCTTGTCAGTGGCGCTATGAGCTTGTTCTCGAAGAAAATATTGTCCAGAGCGTGCTCGAACGCTTCGCTTATCTTCCTGACGCGCTTGAATGTGTTGTCAGTGCGAGAGCGTTCCGATCGCAGGTTTTCAAGCGCGGTACGATCGGTTTTATTGTCAAGCATTTTTAGAAATTCGGCATAAGCCCCGAACAACTGTCTGCCAATACGTTTCGGAATTCCGTAGCTCTCGACTGAGCTTTCGAGAATTTGGAGAGGCGTCAGCTGCACACGATCCCTGATGTGTTGAAGTAGTTTGAGCTTTATACCATTTTTGTCGGTGGAAATCTCTCGTCGCAGAGCCGAGTCTAAATTTGCGCCAAAACACACCAATAAGCCCGAAGCGAAAATAAGCTTTCTAGACATTCGCAGCTTCGCATTGCGTAAGCCCCAACCATCCCCTCCTCTATCTCGCTGTTTACTGGCAAAATCTACCGCCATGATCCTCCAGAACCGTACAATATCGTTCAGAAGAAAACGAGGAACTCTAAATCCCTTGCGGTCGGTAGTCAGTAAATGGTTGTTGTCTTCATCGAGGTAGCGATCAATAACACCTTTGATTACACGCTCATATGCCGCTGTTCTGCTGCCAATTGCTATCGATTCGAGCAGAAGCAGTATCCTCTGCGTCGTGTTCTTGTTGGTATCGTATTGCCCGCCAATCTGATGAATAATGTCATGGCTGAAAGCAATATTTCCGAAAGTTCCCGTTTGACCAGGAGGCCGGAACTTCTCTGCATTTTTTTTGAGAACTTTCTGGATATTCTGAACGATAACTAGGTGCTCTGGTCTAGATTGGCCGTCTATCAAGTATGTCCAATCGAGATCGCTCCCAGTGGTCCACTCTCCCCGAGCGAGGGAACCGAAAACGACGAGGCTTGTATCTTCGGATGTATATTTGCCGATTTCGGATGAGAGCAATGCGTTCAATTCTTCGCGTATATTTTGCGAATCGTCGCGGGCCCTTCGCAATTGATCGGAATTCAAAAGTCCCGTCGCGCGTTTTGTTCTCGATTTGGCGCNNGGCTGTCCAGTCGAGCGAAGCTCGATGGGGTTTGTAGCCTCCGTTGATGCGGGTGCCCCATCCTTGCGCGTTCTGTGCGCAAGGGTGGGATTCCACAAAAGCCGACCGATCGGGCTTTCCTAACCCCCTGAACGACAGCCGCCTTCAAAACTCTCTCCGAGCCGGAGCGCCCCAATTCCCAAAACGACACCCGTAATCATCACAATCACATTGTGACAGCCATCACATCCCTCCAACCGCAGCGGTGCCACAATGCTCATGACCTGTAAGAAGGCCGGAGTGTGTCCGTCTCCAAGCTGCCTCAGCGGCAGCGTAGCTGCTCTTTGAAAACCCAAATCGCCGCTCGGGAAAGCGGAGTTCCCGGCCCAAAATCAGCTCGTAACCGCCCCAACGCAAGCTAAGTCCAAATCTATCAAGACTTTGCCTCTAACTCCCTTCGATTGAAGACTTTGCGAAGTTCAATTTTTGTAAGATACAGATTCAAGAGACTTTAGCAAAACAGGGGGGTGGGGGGTACCTAGGAGATGAAGAGCAAACAGCCCGGAAAAAGGGGGCGACATCCCCCGCAAGATTCGCAAAAGAGACCTGCGGCAGAGACGACGCCCCAACTCCGGTTCGACTTCAATTTCAATCGACGCTTACGCGACCTTCTTCTGCGTCGCTTGAGAGCCGCCCTCCGCGAACAGCTTCACGATCTCGCGATTGAAGGCAGGAAGGTCATCCGGCTTGCGGCTAGACACCAGATTTTTATCGCGCACCACTTCCTGGTCCACCCAATGCGCGCCCGCGTTGAGCAGATCGGTTTTCAGCGATGGCCATGACGTCAAAGTCCGCCCGCGAACCACGTCGGCTTCAATCATCGTCCACGAAGCATGGCAGATCGCGGAAACTGGTTTCCCGCTCTCAAAAAAATGTTTCACGAACGCGACCGCCTGCGGATCCATACGCAAATGATCAGGATTCATCACGCCACCCGGCAAATGCAGCCCGTCAAAATCTTCCGCCTTCGCCGACTTCAAAGGAATGTCAACCTTCACCTCATCGCCCCACTCCGCGTGATTCCAGCCCTTCACTTTACTTCCCGCCGGAGAAACGACTTTCGTTTCGGCTCCAGCATCCTCCAGCGCCTGCTTCGGCTTTTGAAATTCGCTCTGCTCAAATCCATCCGCTACCAGGATGGCAATTTTCTTTCCCTTAAGACTGTCAGCCATAATCGCTCCTTTACGTGCTCTCGAAATTCGATTTCCTTAGTTTCACGTTGGAGCTTGGATGCTCTCGGAAGGGCGAGCGTTCTTCTCAGGCCAATCAATTTGATTGAATAATTTGATCTACGCATTGTGAACAAATGGTCAATGTCTGCGGTATTGTAAACTTGGCAATATGGCATTGCGCTCCTCTGGTTCTGGCAATCTTTTCTCATCGCCCAAGGTTTCTACGTCCAAAGCTTCATCGCCGAAAGCGGCCGCCGCTCACACTGCTCACGTCGATGGTGGAGCGCGCGGTAACCCAGGTCCAGCAGGTTACGGCGTCGCGATTCGAGATGCAGCGGGAAATCCAGTGGCCGAACTCAGCGAGTATTTGGGACATCGCACCAACAATTATGCGGAGTATCAGGGCCTGCTCGCGGCGTTACGCTATGCCGCAGAAAAGCAGATTACGGCGCTCAAGGTGGTCAGCGATTCAGAGTTGATGGTGCGGCAGATGAAGGGTATCTACAAAGTTCGACACCCCGAATTGCGCAAGCTATACGATGAAGCGCAGCAACTGGTTCGCAAGTTGGAGCACTTTGAAATCCGCCACGCCCTGCGCGAACAGAATCAGATCGCCGATCGGCTGGCGAATGAAGCGATGGATAAAGGTCGGTGAGCAAGTTTTTAAGGTGTCAGCATTTCGTCTCAGCCTTTCGAACCTTGAAATTGTGAAACCCGATTCTGCTCACTCTCCCGCCGAGTGATCATGCACAACCTTCCATCCCTCGGGAAATTTGCGGAAGATCAGCGTAAACAGTCCTTGCGGCTTTTTTCCATCAGACATAGTTAGATGAAATTCGCCGCGGACAAACGCCGCATCGGGGCCTAGCATTTCGACACGCAGGTTAGCGAATTCCAATCGGCCCATCTCGTGTCCAGATCCCTGATACGCCTTCTTGTAACGCTCAAGCGCCGCCTGCCAACCCTTCGACTCGCGCGCTCCCGAAAAAAATGTCAGCTCTGGCGATTTCCAATATCCGGACATAAAACCTTCAAGATCGCTGCGGTTCCATGCGGATTGCTGCTCTTCAATCACTTTGCGAATGGCAAGGACCGGATCGTTGGCATCCTGCCCGCTGCTCGAGATGCCAAGCGCGGCAATTACTCCCAGAAACAAAAATAAATCACGCATAGATTCTCCGTAACTTCAGGATTGCATGATAACCGCTTTCTGGAACTTGGCAGGATGTGAAAACGGAACGAGGATGGTCCAGGCAATTAACGGCCGCTTAAAGGGTTTGAGGACTAGCGAAGACGACGATTGCTAAAGCGATGCCTTGTTACACACTTTTCAGCGCAGAACGTATCTCACTTCAACGATTTTACGCGCGAGTTTTTTTCGAAGCCGCAGCCGCTTTGACCTTCACCGTCTCCCATGGACGCTTGGGCCGATCAACCGCTGGCTTATCACGATCTTGAACGCGATCGTACTGGTACGACTCGCTGACCGTGCCGAGCGACTCGTTGTAGAGGCTAGGCAGACCGAGAGCTTCTTTCAGTTCCTCGGAAAACTGTTGCAGCGCCTTCAGGTGATCAGCGGTCGCCGGAATTTCCGCCTTCGATGTCTTCAAGAATTGCTGGTAGCCGCGATTCACCAGCTTCGAAATTTCGCTTCCGACCATGTATCCCGGGTACGCAAAAATCTTAACGCCGCCGTCCTCTGTCTTCTGGATGGCCGCCGAGCAGTTGTACTTCCTCAGAAACACGCGCGTTTGAGTTCCCGGAGCTTCAATCAGGTCAAAGCCATGATCGCGCAGCCAGCTGACTGCGTCTTCGAAAGTTCGCTGTTCAATCTTCGCTGTCATTTATAAACTCGATTCTTGGCGCACTCATTAGATGCGGTGTTCGCGGTTTCGGTGGAACCAAACCCGCGTCTCGGGAATCTAATGACACCGGAATACAGCAACGCTAGTATAGATATACCTTTTTACGATTGGATACACATTACCGTAGTCACTAGGGCGTCGAACTCAAATGACAGTCATCGCTTCCGGATCAGCGGCGTCGCTCACCCCATCGCCGGCAAACCCCTCGCCTGGCCGCGGCGAAGCCGTGCTGGCTCAGATCGGCAACACTCCGCTGCTGTCACTCGATGCGCTCGTCAGCCAGTTTCCCAACATAGAACTTTTGGGCAAGGCCGAATGGCATAACCCCGGTGGGTCCGTCAAAGATCGTACCGCCGGGAGCATTGTGGCCGCCGCGCGCCGTGCCGGCAAACTTGGTCCCGGCAAGATTCTGCTCGATTCCACCAGCGGCAACACCG
>PLBX01000485.1 GCA_003135495.1 Acidobacteriaceae bacterium
ACGCTTGCGGTTGTCAAAACTCGACCGTCGGCGGTATCCGCAGCGCCAGGCGCTCAATGCTCAAATAGTTTGTGGCGCACATCCGGCCAGAATTCTTTCGTCACGTTGAAGAAGGTGTCCAAGGCTATCTGTTGTCCCCACTTGTCTGCCGTATTTCCAAAGGATCGATCCGCCGCCGGATAGTAGAGATTCGAGATGCCCGCCGCCACAGCATTTCCGGCCAACTCCGATGTGTTGAAATGATTGCGCCCGTCGTCGCCGCGAGTAATGAATTCCCGGCTCACCGCATATCCAGTTCGCCTCCAGAATCCCCCCGTGCCTTTTACGAAATAGCGAGGATCCTGATGAAGAGCAATTGGAAATAGCCCCTCCGTCATAATGTTGCCGATGGCCTGATCCGCGAGTGCTCCGCCGTAGTATTTGCCGAGCCCTTGTGCTCCAGTGCCGAATGATGGGTACTGACGCTGCGCCATGGATATCCCAGCAAAAATACCCGCCACGAGGAAGGCTGACGGATCGAAAGAGTCGTCCAACGAAACTCTTATCTTGTCACGTGGCGTCAAGGGTTTAATGTCTGCTGGGTTTTCGTCTGAGCGATAGTTTGGGATGATCCAAAAAATGTGATTCTTGCTCGGTTCATGCTGTTCTTGGTGTGTGAGGGTTGAAGGCTGGGATTGAGTTTGAGCTACGCTTGGAGCATCCGGGAGCGCTGATGTTTCCTGCCCAATAGCTAACACGCTTACGAACAAGAAATTAGCCGAAATCAATACACGGCAGACAATGGGAACGAATGAACGCGACAGCAACCTCCGCATACTATTGTTGATGCAAGTTGGTCCGCTTTATCAAAGAACATGAACAACTTGTCATCTGTTTGCCACGCCGAATTCATGATGCAGCTGATAGTCTTCCTGATGCCGATGGGACAATGCGACTCTGACCGAACGATGAGTTGCCTGGCATCTCACGAACGCGTTCCCAATCTTTCTCTTGATCTTGGCTTCAACTCTCGCCCGCGCTCAACACATGTAAGAAATTCAGTTGTGTGTCGGAGAGGTGACGAAGGGGACTAACAGGTACGAAATAAAGCTGTGGTGATACAGCAGTAGCTTGCCGACAACTCTATGGATCGGCGGCAGTGGCACAGTGGTCAAGACGCAGAAGTCTTGAGCGCGCTCTAAAAGTCGCGTAATGTAAATATTATGAATCGTGTTTTATCTATGATTATGGCCAGGAGAGATGCCAGATTCGTGCGATCAGCCAATCTCGACGAGAGCTGCAAAGCGCCCGATCTCAGCCAAACGGAAGGTCCCCAGGACTCATGAATTTTTCTCCCAGTCTGCATTTTAAAACCTATTTGTTAATCTTTGTGATGGTGATCTTTGGTCCCTTGGGCAATGTGCTGCTTGGCAGGGGGATGAAGCGCATCGGCGCGGTGGGCGTCGCAACGCCGCCGGAGGCGCTTAATTTTCTTTCGCGTATTCTTACTTCGGGCACGATTTGGCTGGGCATCGGTTCTCTGGCTATTTTTTTTTTGGCGAACATGCTGGTCCTCTCTTGGGCGGATTACAGCTATGTGCAACCAGCCTCGTCGGTGGCATATGGCATGTCTGCTCTGCTTGCCCATTTCCTGCTGCATGAAGTGATCACGCCTATGCGGTGGATGGGAGTGCTGCTTATTTGTCTTGGCGTCCTAGTGGTTGGGCACACGCCTCCGCGCACCACGGGGCCTGGCTAGATGATTATTTTTATCTTCTATCTTCTGATTATTGGCGCGGGCACGGGAGGGGAGTTGTGCGTGTCCCGAGCCATGAAGGAACTGGGCGAGGTCAAGGATTTTCGTCCAGCGGCTTTGGTAGGGGTTATCATCCGCGCGTTGCGAGTTCCGTGGATGTGGGCGGGCTTGAGCCTGATGGCGACTGCATTCTTCTCGTTACTTGCGGTGCTTTCGAGGCAGAATGTCAGTTTAGTGGTGCCGGTTACGGCTTTGAGCTATGGGGCGGGCGCATTGGGAGGCAAATTTCTTCTTGGCGAACAGGTGACATCGAGGCGGTGGGCCGGGGTGCTTATGGTTTGCATCGGCGTAGCGGTAGTACTCATGGGCCGAGGGAATTGATTTTAAGAACGCGATAGAGGTGAACGGGTTTGTGTGGAGTCGTTGGTTTCACCTGCAAAAGTTGGCGACCTGATTCCGACCGCATCCGTGCGGCCACCGCGACCCTATTTCATCGCGGACCGGACCAGCAGGGGGTGCTTCAGTCCGGCCTGTGCTCTCTGGGCGCGACGCGGCTCAAGATCATAGATCTTAGTTCGGGCGATCAACCGATTGTGTCTGATGACGGCGATGTGGCCATCGTCTTCAACGGCGAGGTTTACAACCACCGGGAACTTCGGCGCGAATTGGAAGATCTGGGCCATCAGTTTCACTCGCACTGCGACACCGAAGTTATTCTGCAAGCGTTCCTGGAATGGGATACAGATTGTTTTGCGCGTTTGCGAGGCATGTTCGCGATCGCGCTGTGGACAAAATCGGCCAAGCGACTGGTGCTAGCTCGGGATCGCATGGGGATCAAGCCGCTTTATTTTGCACGGCGGGGAGAAGACCTTTTTTTCGGCTCTGAATTAAAAGCAATCTTGATCCATCCTGAGATTGAGCGGCGATTGAGTTTGGACGGGCTGGACTGCTATTTGTCCTTAAATTACGTGCCCTGTCCGTGGACGCTAGTGGAGGGCATNNTGGCGCTTGCCCTTTGGAGTTGCCGGTGATTGGACACTTGACTCTGCCCGCGAGCAGTTGGACTTGCTTCTCCGGCAGTCGATTCGCGAGCACATGATTTCTGATGTTCCGCTGGGTATGTGGCTGAGCGGAGGAGTAGATTCTTCCGCGATTTTGCACTACGCGGCGACGGAATCCAGTGCTCCGCTTAAGACTTTTTCGATTTCATTTCAGGGCAGAAGTTTCGACGAAACTGCATATATTCGGGAAGTTGCGGAGCGTTACCAGACTGATCATGAGGAGCTGGATCTAAATCCGGAGGTCGACCTGCGAGGCGCGATTGAAGCTTTCGCTTATTACTCCGATGAACCTTCGGCGGACGCAGGGGCGCTTCCGGTCTGGTTCCTTTCGAAATTGAGTAGGACCAAGACCATTGTTAGCCTTAGCGGCGAAGGGGCGGACGAGCTTTTTGGCGGCTATCTTACGCACCGGGCCAACAGACTTGCCGCGCTCGCCCGGCGCTTGCCGCGAAAGGCTCTGCAACTTGGACTGGACGCGTTGCGGGTGTGGCCGGTTTCTGACGAAAAGATCAGTTTCGAATATCAACTGAGGCGATTTCTGGAAGGCTCCCTAATGACTCCGGAGCGTGCTCATGTGTACTGGAACGGCACTTTTTCAGAAGCGCAAAAGACAGCCCTGCTGCGCTCGGAACTTCCGCACGCTCTAGACAGCGTTCTCGGCGGCCTACGCGATCGGTTCGCTGGCCACGACGATCTGGCTCCGTATTTGTGGTTCGATCAGAAATACTTTCTTGCTGACGATATTCTGAATAAAGCAGACCGCATGAGCATGGCGCATTCTCTGGAAGTGAGGCCACCGTTTCTTGATCACCGGATCGTCGAATTCGCTGCTTCCCTGCCCGCATCGCTAAAGATTCGGGGTTCGAGGCAGAAGATTATTCTTAAGGAATTGATGCGAGATAAACTTCCACCTTCGGTTCTGCGGCGGAAGAAGGTCGGATTCGACATCCCGGCGCATGAATGGCTTCGTGGATGTCTGCGGACGCTGATGACGGATGTATTGCTGGACGGCGCGTCCGACCATGCCGGTTTTTTTCGCCGGGATGTGATTGAGACGTATATAAAGCAACACCAGGATAGACAGATCAATGTTGGATATCACTTATGGGGCTTGATGGTGCTCTTTCTGTGGATGAAAAGATGGGGGATTCAAGCAGCAGCCTCCCGGGAGACGAGCGTTTGGCGACAGGAAAAAACTGGGATACATACTTAAGCGTTCTGCTCGTCGCCGGGGCCATCTACCTGGGGTGCATTATCTCTCCTCCTTCTCTCATGGATGACGTGGATGCGGTGCAGGCGCAGATTGCGCGGAACATGTTGACTTCGGGCGATTGGGTTACGGCGCGACTGGATGGAGTGGTGTATCTCGAAAAGGCCCCCCTTGTGTACTGGGCGATTGCGGCGAGCTATGAGATTTTCGGTGCTCACGATTGGGCAGCGCGGATTCCGATTGCATTGTCGGCCATCGCCCTCTGCTGCCTGACGGCGGCGTTCGGCGTTTGGGCGTTCGGTCAGCGCGCGGGTATCTATGCCGGTCTATGCATGTCGACCTGCATTGGGCTGTTCTTGTTCACCAGGATTTTAATTCCCGACGTCATGTTGACCTTCACGGTCGCGCTCGCGATGTGGGCGTTTCTTCGCGTCCTGGACGAGCAGGAATCTCATCCTCGGTTATGGGCTTTCGTGTTGGCGGTAAACCTTGGGATCGGTCTCCTGCTCAAGAGTTTGATCGGAGTCCTGTTTCCCATCGCCGCAGTCATCGTCTATCTTGCAATTACGCGCCAGCTGTTTTCAGGCTCGGTTTGGCGACGCTTGCATCCCTTTAGCGGATTATTAATCGTCCTGCTCATTGCCGCGCCCTGGCACATTCTGGCGACTTTGCGCAACCCGCCTTACTTCGCCTTTACGCTGCACAGCGGGCCGGGGCAATATCATGGGTTCTTTTGGTTCTTTTTCATCAATGAGCAATTACTTCGCTTTCTGAATCTGCGTTATCCGCGAGACTACAGCACTGTGCCACGCCTTTATTTCTGGCTGTTGCACCTGGTGTGGCTGTTTCCGGCGAGCGTGTATTTCCCCGCCGTTGCTAAACTTTCTTTCAAGCCTGCCGATCGTGCCGGGCGAGCGCGGCTTCTCGCGCTCTGTTGGGCTGGCTTTGTCCTGATCTTCTTTACCTTCTCGACCACGCAGGAATATTATTCGATGCCTTGCTATCCCGCGCTCGCGCTTTTATTGGGTTCGGCCATGGCGACCGGAGGCATCTGGATTACGCGCGGCACCCGGGTGCTCTCGGTGATTGCGGCCTGCGCTGGGCTGGTGACTTTAACTCTCTTTTTTGTCACCCGCAACATTCCGGCACCGGGAGATATTTCTCAGGCGCTGAGTCCGCATCCTGGCGCGTATAAACTTTCGCTGGGCCACATGCAGGATCTTACCCTGCACTCCTTTGCGTATTTGCGCGTGCCTCTCCTGGTGGCTGGGATAGCATTCTGCCTGGGAGCTTTGACCACCTGGATATGGCAGGGCCATCGCGTATTTTTGGCCATCGCGCTCATGATGATACTGTTCTTTCATGCCGCTCGTCTCGCCATGGCCGCCTTCGATCCCTATCTGTCGTCGCGCCCGCTGGCGGAGGCAATTCTGAAATCCCCGGAAGGGACGCTGATCGTGGATCACCACTACTACACATTTTCCTCCATCTTTTTCTATACCAACCGCACTGCGCTGCTGCGCAACGGACGCTTCAATAATCTGGAATACGGCGCTTACGCGCCCGGTGCGCCCGACGTGTTCATTGATGATTTGCAATTCACGAATCTCTGGCTTAAGCCGGAGCGTTCCTACATCGTGGCGAACCAGAATGTTGTTCCTCAACTGGAATCTCTGGTGGGCGCTGAGCATCTTACTCTGGTGGCTGCGAGTGGCGGCAAAGTCGTTCTGACGAATCTTCCGGTTGCTGTTTCTCAGGGCGAAGGGCCACAAGGCGGCCTTTTAGAATGTTTGTTACTTTTGACAGTTGAAAAAAGCGCGGCATGGCGAAAACTATTCTTCCGTTGTCCCCAGTACAGTAAGTCAGCAGGGGACCACAGGTTTTAGGTAATCATTCTCGAAAAATAATGCGGCGAGGAGGCCACATGAGGGTTGCGGTGCTGGGAGGCGATGGCTATTGCGGTTGGGCGACTGCTTTATATCTGTCAAAGAGAGGACATTCGGTTGCTATTGCGGACAACTTCGCACGCCGGCAATGGGACCACGAACTGGGTGTGCAAACGCTGACTCCGATCCGCCCGCTTTCGGACCGTCTGAATGTCTGGCAGGACCTCACTGGGGAAACCATCGAGCTCTTTGTCGGCGATGTGACGGAATACGACTTTCTGTCCTCGGTCATCCAGGGTTTCGAACCGGATGCAGTGGTCCATTTTGCCGAGCAGCGCGCCGCTCCCTATTCCATGATCGATCGCAAACATGCAGTTTTTACTCAAGTGAATAACGTCGTGGGCACGCTCAACCTGCTCTTCGCGCTGCGAGAATTTCAGCCTGATTGCCATCTCGTCAAGCTCGGCACCATGGGTGAATATGGCACACCGAATATCGACATCGAAGAAGGCTATATCACGATCGAGCACAATGGACGGCGAGATACCGTTCCCTACCCCAAGCAGCCCGGCTCCTTTTACCATCTTTCGAAGGTGCATGATAGTCACAACATCATGTTTGCCTGCAAAGTGTGGGGACTGCGCGCCACCGACCTCAACCAGGGCGTTGTGTATGGAACCACGACCGATGAAGTGGCCTTGAGCGAAGCGCTTATCAATCGCTTCGATTACGACGATGTCTTTGGCACTGTGCTCAATCGTTTCTGCGTTCAGGCGGCGATTGGATACCCGCTTACGGTATACGGCAAGGGTGGCCAAACTCGCGGATTTCTGGATATCCGCGACACGGTACGGTGCGTCGAGATCGCGTGTTTGAATCCGGCGGCCCGAGGCGAGTGCCGCGTGTTCAACCAGTTCACCGAACAGTTTTCAGTTTTGGATCTGGCACACATGGTACAGACCGCCGGGGAAAAGCTAGGTCTGACGGTCGAAGTCGATCACCTTCCCGATCCGCGCGTAGAGGCGGAGGAGCACTACTACAACGCGAAACACTCGAAGCTGATCGAACTCGGTTTGGAACCGCATTTGCTTTCCGACTCCTTGTTGGATTCGCTGATGAATGTTGCGTTGAAATATCGCGACCGGGTCGATCCCGCGGTGATGATGCCGCGGATCAACTGGCGGCAGCCCCGCAACGAGCGGCGGGTGCAGACCAGTCGAGAACCCGTGCCCGTAGTCGAAGCTTCTCTTCAGGTCGTGGGTGGATCCGGGAGGAAGGACAACGGAAATCGTGGCAACTCCAGCAACGCACGCAGCGACTTGAAAGGCAAACTGGAACGCTGATGGCGAGGTCGGGCTCAGGCCGCCGGCTCGGCATTGGTTGGAGTCGCAGGCACCAGCCTGCCATCGCGGATGTAGTATTCGCCATCCCGCCAGCGGATGCTGTTGCGCGTAAAACTGGTCAGCCAAATGACGAAAGCCACCGCGTCCCATACCGGGATCATCCCCAACTTCTTCCAAAGCTCCTCGTGCTTTAGGCCCCAAATGCCAACCATCCAAGTCATGGCGAAGCGGAGACCAAGGTAGGTGCCGAGATAACCGAGCGCAACTCCCGCAGTGGGGCGGATCGCAATCGCAGCCAAAGACCAGGGCAAGCCCTGCGTAAGCAGCAGGCCGAGATGTCCCCAGGGACGCATATGGCGCATGACCACGACCCATCGCAGGCGTTTGTGGAGCAGGTCGCGTAGCGAGTGATAATCGGCAACCGTCAAAATAGTGTAGGGCAATAGTTCAACCTCGTAGCCCTGTTCGGCGATGAGACGGCCCACCAGTAGATCGTCGGCGGGACGGTTGTCAATCGCTCCATACCCGCCGAATCCCGCCAGTCGCGTGCGCGTGGTGGCAATGGTCGGCCCCAGCGCAAACTTCACTCCGTCCAGTTGACGCGCCACCAGGATACCGGCATAGAAGTCGGAAAACATTCCGATCGTCTGCAGGCTTTCGGTGAAAGTCTTGTCTTTGATCGGCGCATAAAAACAGGTCACAGCTCCCACCTTGGGATCGTCCAAAGGAGCAACCACGGTGCGCAGGTAGTCGGGCTGCACGCGGACGTCACTGTCGCTGATTACCACGACTTCATGCTGCGCTTCGCTGACCAGGCGGGCCAACTTGACTACTTTGTCATTCGATCCTCTTCCGCCGGAGCCGAATAACACCCGTATCCGGCGTTCTGGAAAATCGCGCACCAGCTTCTGCAAAACGGGAACTGCCGGGTCGTCTTCCTCCCCCACGCAAAAAAGCAGCTCGTAGTCTGGATAGTCCTGCCGGCAGAAGCTGGCGAAGTTTTCATAGGCGTCCGGATCAAGCCCGCGAATCGGTTTTAGATTACTTACCGGCGGAGTAAAGCTAGGATTCGGTGCGTTTCGACGCGCGCTGCGGCCGAAGAATCGCCACGAACTGAACACGGCAATCAAGTAATAGATAAATGGGATGGCAGCAACGGCGAGAACTACATGGCGGGTGCTGAAACTCATCGAGCCCCTCGCGCGCCGAAGATGAACAACCTTGCCGAGGTGATGATTATTCCCCCACATTCCGCAAGCCCAACAACCAAAAATTGCCAGTGACTCTGTTTTTTACAAGAATTGGCAGCCTGGAAATTTGGGAACTCTCTACCTCCAGCGGACGAGAAATGCGTTTCGCACTTCGAGCTTTGACGCACGCCAGATTTTTGATCGGCTATTCTTTCCTCGGCATCGACATAAACCCGGAAGCAAGAGAGTTGTGCCGAACGTTGTCCAATTGAACTCACTTCGTTTCATATTTTACAGTGATCTGTCTTGCACTCAGATGACATTTCGTTCATTTTCTTCGTCTTTCGCGGCCTGCCGAGACCGCGACAAATGACGAATTCGTAATGCTGAAGAAGATATTTGTCAGCCCAGATGAAGATGATCGTAAACTCAATGTATTCCTTATCTTGCCAAGCCCATGCGAAGGAAATTTGCCGGTGTTGGACACCAATCACCGTCGGCTCTGTTCCGCAAAGCGGTCGCGAGCGCATTCCTGGCTCTGCATGACCAACCACTTCAATCCGCTCGAGGTGCATTCAAACATTGCCGATCCGCAGTATGGCAATTTCTTTGGGAATACCGATCGGCGATTTGTGCTCGACTTCGATATTCTCTTCTGATCGCGGTTATGAGACCGTCGAGCCCCTTTTACAATCAGGCGGTGGAATGTTGGAATCACTTTTCTTACCGAAAGAAGGAATCCTGAGGATGGGCTTGTGGCGGGAGACTACGGCGAATGAAGCAAGAACCACAAGCCCCGGTTCTATCGGCAACCGATAGGAAATCTCCGAATGAGTGAGGTAGTAGACCAACGGAAACGCAAGCAAGACGAGAGCATATGGCATGGCTGCATTTCGAGAGCTCCGAAGTGCTTTATATAAACCCGTCATTGCTAGAACTGTGAAGGTCGTGCAAAAAAACGTGTTCGCCAGGTCCAACGGCTCTTCGCGCAGGTATTCCGGGCGAAGGCTCCAGAAGCCGGTCCACATGTAGACGACGCGGCGAAATGAGCGCCACAAGTAAATTCCAGGATGGCCCTGAATGAAGGCAAGCGCCTGCTGACGTTCCCTAAGCATGTAACCCAGCTCTCCCAGTTGGCGAAATTCAGCCAGTTCCGCATTGTTGCCCGCCGGGTGGACAGCATCGTTCCACCAATGCGGAGCATTCCCTAGATTGCCGACACATACCTCCATCCAAAAATTATCCTTCAGGAATACGGGGTGATGGAACACCCGATAGTTGCGCAGCATCCAGGGCGCAACTGCGGCGATTAGGGCGAACACGGCGGTTGCCGCAGGCATCTTCCAGTTTCTTCCGTTGCGATGCAGTCGATAGCAAACCCAACCGCCGAGAAACGGCACAACGGCTAAGACCACGGGAGTAGTGAGCGCCGCAAACCCCCAGAGAAATCCAAAGCCTGCCCACATCCAAAGGCGAATCGTGGTTTCCAGATGCGAAGCGATCAAGAGCAGCAACGTGAGAAGCAGAGCGACCAGGCTGTGATACCACATTGAGTTTGCAGAGAAGTAGATCGCGTAAGGGAAAAACGCCCAAGTCCAAACAGCCCCAATAGCCGTTCGAAGACCGAAACTGTTTCGGGCCAGAAGAAAAATTGGGATGCAAGTGAGAGCTGAAACCAGGCAATTGAAGCTAAGCACCGCTAGCGCCGCGGCCTTGGTATAAGCCCCGAACAATGAGAAAACAACGCTCATCAGATACGGAAAAACTGGAGTCATCATCGCCGTAGGCCCAGTGTCGATCCAATACGGATTGCTGAATCCGTGACCGTGGGCAATTGAATACGCAATTTTTCCCATTTCGTAGCCGAACTCCCAGTGATCACGGCCGTGGACCAGAAAATCCTGATAGACGAAACCGACAACCACCAGGCGTAGCGCCAGGGCTGTCAGAACAGCCCAAATCAGATGAGAATGATGACGGGAATCGGTTTCCGGGACTTTGGGGTTTGTCTGTTCACTGGTTTTCATGCAGAGGCCAGAGAGCTGTGGCGAAGCGTTCCACCTTTCCCCCATGGAGATTCCCGACGTTTCGCAGACTTAAACATCTGCCCGCGTGATTCGTCGATCTTACACGAATTCTTTTTTGGGCTCGAATCATCTACGTCGATGCTAGCAACAACAGTATCCATGATTCCTGAGGCGCTGAAACCTCCGCTTTCGCCATATCATCGGTTT
>PLBX01000572.1 GCA_003135495.1 Acidobacteriaceae bacterium
TCCACTAAGAGTTTCGCGTCGGCGGCGGCGAGACCGTCTTTCCGATCGATGTCTCGATCCGGATCGGCCGTCACAATGGGAGTTCGTCCCGACAATGCAGAGAGCAACTGCTTCAACTGCAACAGTTGATCGGGTTGGATGTCGGCAAATGCAACGCCCATGCCAAGCGATGGATACGTGGCGCGCACTATGCCTGAAGTTTGCATTCGAATGCCCATCGACTTAAGTACCAAAATGACACTGGTTCCGACGGGAAATGTGGTGCTCATTTCCACATAACATCCATGCAGTCCAACGTCCGTCAGGGTACCCCAGATGGGAATTGTAGTGCCTTCCGCTCGGAACTCGGCGCTCCCTGAACACCGATACCTGGGAGTCCTCCTCCGCTCTTTAAACGCTGTTGATGGGTTTGCCGTTTCGGCCGCGGTTCGGTCGCCTTCGGTCGTCACAGCGAGTTCAGGTGAGCCGGCATTCACAGGGCCTTTTAAGCGGCGCAAATAGTCGGCGCCGTCCGCGCTCTCGCCGGAATCTGGCGACACCCCAGAAAAATTCGAATCGTCCACAAGCGCCTCCTTGTGATTGAATCGGCTGATCAAGGACAAACTTTAGCTGGCCTGAGCTTTCGAGGCGACGCTGCGAATCTGATTCCAAAGTTCATCTTTGCCAACTCCGGTCTTGGCAGAAAAGGCGACGATTGGCGTTCCTTTATACGCTTCCTTAAGAGTTTGCATCGCTTGGCTCAATTTATTACCCGACAGGCGGTCGCACTTGGTCGCCACCAGCAGATGTGGCCGTCCCTTGGCTGCCAAGAATTCGACTAGCTGCTTGTCGCTTTCCTGAGGAGGAATGTTCGAATCGACCAGGGCCAAACATAACGCGAGAGTCGAACGCTGGTGCAGGTAGGGATCGACGAAGCGGGCCCAGTCCTCGGATATTTCGCGCGAAACCTTCGCATAACCATAACCGGGCAGATCCGCGAAAAGCACTTCCGGCGTGGGCTGTCCCGCCTTGCGGACCTCATAAAAATTAATGCTGCGGGTTCGTCCCGGAGTGTTGCTGGTGCGGGCCAACTTCGTGCCCACCAGGGCATTGATCACGCTCGATTTGCCAACGTTGGACCGTCCAAGAAAGGCGATCTCCGGCACGCTGGGAGCAGGGAAGTGCATCAAGTCACTCGCTGAAAGCATGAAGCGCGCCAGAATCCGCATATCAACAGTTTGTCGTGACTGGACCGCAAATGGCAAGCAGTCCGGAAAAATAGTCTACAAACCGAGCGGCCGCTTGGGATGGACGTCTGGCTCCTCAATGGGGTGTCGCTTATACCAGAGAGAGAGCGCACCGACGATGACTAGTCCGATTAAGACGCTGATGAGGAAGAACCAGCGATAGGCCGGAAGCATAATCAGCAAAACTGCTATGACCATGACGGCTACCACTAAGCCTATGGATCCCTTCAGCCTGAACCGAGAGGGGCTATCCGATTCCGGTTCCATGAATCCATTTTAGCGCCGGTTAAACTTCGAGTGGCAAGGGCAGAATTCTTGGCTTGTTTTAGGTACGTGTGTACTAGAAATCCACCCTGCCCCCTCCCCCTAGTCTTTGGAATCATCGGGTTAGCGGGATTTTTGGTAGTGGGACAATGACCCTGTTGCTGCTATTGGGTTCGCGCTTCGTCCAATGCTGTAGTTTACTTCTCGTAAGTGTTACAGCTTGGACCTTGACCGGGAATGGCGGAACAGATTTTTATAGGGAACGAAAAGCGTTTGGGGGAGACTTCTATTTCAACTGTCAACAGGATTCTAGCGAGTTTGGCAAGACCGCCCACATCAAGAGGCTCATCATAGATCGCAGCGCCAACCTCTCTGTTATAAAGTTTGAGGTATTTCCGCTGGATATTACTGCCATCGGTGTTCAATTGATCTATGCCACCGCCTTTGACACCATTGTGCCGTGCCAGGATGTTTTTATATTGAGTGACCCCTTTGGGTGGTGGATAAATAAGTGTGATTATAGGAGCCTTCAGTCGATTTTTGGTCCAGTCAACATAAAGCTCCACCAAATAGACTACAGGCCCGGCAAACTCGTTTCCGCCGACATAGTACGAGACCCATGGCAAGGATTTTTCTCCGGAAAGATTGGTGAAAGGTGTTCTGCCGTGGCTCACTTGCCAATCCCATTCCTTTTTGAACAGAGGTCCAGCTTTCTTCTTGATGATTGTAGCCGCATTCTCAACACTAGTATTGTTTGCGATTGGAAGGGACTTTATCCAAGTGTTGAAATCATATATCCCGGAAATACTACCGATTCCATTCGTAGAAACAAGTAACCGATTCTGAATGATGGCGATTTTTTCTACGGTGCCAGTTCCGATGGGACTATAGTGCGATTCGTGTATCTCGGTCACTATATTTTCACTGTCTGCTCCAAACACAATTGCGTTGCCAGAGACAAGCACGACCAGAACCGTAGCAAAGCTGGCCTGAGACCACAGCAGAATAGTGACCAAGGTTGCACTGAGATTATTGGGAATCCAGAACCGGGGAGAACGGAGCGTATTCCTCTTCATAGGCCCACAGGAGAGCGCTGAAAGTTTACCATTGGCACCTCCAAGCTCTGGTCCAACCCCGTCTGCCTCGCGATTTTTCGTTTCGGGTGCATTTCTAATTTCCTGACAAGACTCCCACCAGTTCTCCCAGCACCTGCCAGTGCCTCGGGTGCGGGCGGTATCCTTGCCGGATCTTGGCCGCGTACCAGCGAGAGACTCCTATCGCAGATCGAATCACAGATGTTGAAATCTTCGCTAGCAACGGGTGGATTGTTTCCGAAAAGACTTCGGCGGGTGGCCCCGATCACCGTCGGAAGCGTAACCCCACTTGGCTTTTAAATCTGAAACAAAACACCGGGGGTGCNNTTTCCCGACTCCCCGCTTTCATCACAGCTGAACGGTGTGTCCTATCACCGCGCGTTCACTCTCCTGCGGCGGGTGGAGCACCCTTCCCTGATCATGGTTTTATCCAAACCCCGTAACGGAACGAGGGTGCCCCATCCTTGCGCCTTTTGCAAGGGTGGGACACGATGCTGCCGACCCTAACGCTTCGTCTCCAATCATCTTCCCTAGTCGGCCAAAGCCGACCATTTGACACCGAGGCTTATAATAAGAACTGACAAGCAGCCCAAAGAGGCCATAGCCGCTTTCGATCTAAGTTATTTGAAATCAAGACTTTGAAAGACTTAGTCAAGCTAAGTCCTTCATTCCAAAGGCGCCAGGACCGAGCGTCGTCAGGCAACTCCTTTATTATCAGGACTTTG
>PLBX01000190.1 GCA_003135495.1 Acidobacteriaceae bacterium
TACGGTCAACGTCACATCTTTTTGCTCCACAGTGGCGAATCCGGTAGCGCTAGCGCTGACGTCGTACTGGGCCGGCAAAAGATTAGGCGCCGAATAGAATCCTGCCGAATCGACGGTGACGGTTCGTACTTCCCCAGTGCCCTCGTTCTTAATCGAGACTTGCACGTTGGGGACGACCGCGCCCGAGGAATCCGTCACCGTGCCGGTAAGGGTTGCGCCCGAAACCTGGGCGTGAGCACACAGGGGCAGAAGTACAAAGAGGACGGCCATGAATGAACCAAACGCACCAGCAAAACTTCCGCAGCTTCGATTGCGCACGATGTTACCCCCTCAATTTTTCTGTATTCAATTGCTACGGCGATGATTTGAAGCTTTCAAGAAACTCGACATTTACCACTTGTTATTTTCGATTAACGCATCGTAAAACAACTCGCGCTACGGCGCACAACCAATTTGCCATTGGAACGGACCCAGTCTGGAGATAGTATTTGTTGATAAGAGGGGCCCGAGATAATGTGCGGGTTCGCTGGCAAGGATAGAAGAAGCAGCGCTCTCGGCATCTTATGGTAGGGGAAGGGCTTTTGTGCAAATGAGAACGCCGACGACAGCAGCGCCGAATTGCGTCGATCATAACGGGGATCTGACACTCAGATGCTCAAGTTCGTTCGGTTTATCGGCTGACCCAAGTCCCACACAAATGCAGATTTTACCCGCACCTTAACTCGGCTATAATCTCATTCCAAGGGACGAGGGTTTAGCTGTTTGTGGGCCGGCAGGAAACCTACAGCTTGATGCACCGATAAGTCTTGTGGAATCGCCAAAGGAAATCTTAAGAATTTATTTTTGCCATATTCATGAGTACTCCCGTCAACCATTTATATGAGTTCGGGCCCTTTCAGCTGGATCCTCCAGAGCGCCTATTGCTTTGTGACGGCCAGCCTGTCGCCGTGCCTCCCAAGGCGTTTGACCTGCTCGTTTTTCTAGTAGAAAGGCGCGGACATCTGGTCCAAAAAGAAGAATTGCTCAAGACCGTCTGGTGCGGCTCCTTCGTCGAGGAAGGAAATCTCTCGGTTGCCGTTTCGATTCTAAGAAAAGCGCTGAACGATGACCGCGACCTGCACAAGTATATCGAGACGGTCTCCAAACGAGGCTACCGTTTTGTCGCGGATGTCCGGCAGGTTGGGGAGCCCGAACCTTCACTTCCGGCGCTGACACCGGCGGAAAATTTGGGGCCCTCGGAAGACAGCACGTCTCAGGAACGCCTCTCGACGGCCGTACTCGAACCCGCATCCGCATCCGCTGCGTCTAAGAGAATTCTCCTATGGAGTCTTCTGGCAGCGGCTCTGGTCTTGAGCGCCTTTCTGATTGTGGTTAAGCTGATTCCGCGCCACGAGTCCGGACCTAGTCGGGTCGAAGGAACAGCCGCCATTCATTCGCTTGCTGTCCTTCCCTTTCAAACCTTGGGCGCGAAAAGCGACGACGAATACCTTGGCCTCGGGATGGCCGATGCTTTGATCACCCGCTTGGGAAATACGGGCAAGATCATCGTCCGGCCCACCAGCTCGATCCAGAAGTATGCGGGAGAAGGACTGAGCCCCCAGGCTGCGGGTCAGGAGCAAGGTGTCGATGCCGTTCTCGACGGACGCATCCAACGCCAGGCCGACCGAGTTCGTCTCACCGTCCAGCTCATCCGCGTGCGCGACGGCGTGCAACTCTGGGGCGAAACCTTCGACAAGGAGTTTACAAACATCTTTGCCCTCGAAGATGCCCTCTCCGAGCGCGTCGCGCAGTCTATCCGGCTTGAACTCACGGGAGAGGAAACACGCCGTTTCACCAAACGCTCCACCGAGCGCCCAGATGCCTATGAGGCTTACGTCAAGGGCCGCTATTTCTGGAACAAGCGAACCGACAGCGCGATGAAGAAGGGCCTCGAATACTTTCGTCAGGCTATCGCTCTCGATCCTAACTTCGCAGAAGCCTACGTGGGCGTGGCCGACTCCTATTCCACTCTAGGTCTCTACGCGGTGATTCCTCCCAAGGTCGCTTTCCCGGCCGCCAAAGCAGCAGCCCAGCGAGCCTTGGAGATGGATGATGGCCTCGCCGCGGCCCATGCCAGCCTGGGGTTCATCCACTTTTATTACGACTGGAACGGAGCCGACGCCACCAATGAATTCCATCGTGCGCTTGCGGATAATCCCAACTATGCCATGGCGCATTCCTGGTATGGCGAAAGCTTGGCGGCGATGGGTCAATATCCCGAAGCGGTAGTGGAGGCGCAACGCGCACTGGAAGATGACCCGCTTTCCTTGATCATCGGAAGCAATGCCGGGTGGACCTTCTCGCTGGCTGGAAAGGGCGATCAGGCGATTAGCGTTCTCAAAAAGGCGATCGAGATTGACCCGTCATTCCCACGAACCCATTTCCGGCTGGGAAGAGCCTATGAGCAAAAAAAGTCCTACGACCTGGCGATCTCCGAATTGCAACAGGCGGTGACTCTTTCCGGGGGCGATACCTGCTACAAAGGCTCTCTCGGGCATGCTTACGCTGTTTCCGGAAACACGGAACAGGCGCGTAAAATTCTGCAGGATTTAGAAGCAGGCAGCCGCGGGCGCGATTACGTACCCGCATATGCAATAGCGCTAATCTATGCCGGACTTGGCGATAACGATCACGCTCTTAGCTGGCTGCAAAAAGCCTATGAGGATCGATCCACCGCAATGGCCTTTTTAAAATTGGATCCCGAATTCGCCGGCCTTCATTCCGACCCTCGATTCGAGCAGCTTTCACGTCGTGTAGGTTTTTGACGCATCTGCCATTCTCGTTATCCAAGCATCAAAACTTAAACTGAACGTCGAGTTGCGTACGCCGCGGGGGTAAGGCCGCAGCCGGCCTTCCGAACAATGGAGAAGAGATTGTTCCGATATAGCTGACGTAATTCGGATGGTTAAGAATATTGAACGAATTCAGGGAAAGTGACAGGACTTTCGCCTCTTTCTTCCGCTTCGACAGCGCGAAATCGTGAGAAAGATTCAGATCGAGATTGATAAGCCCGGGCCCGGCCATCGTATTACGCGCGATTCCAAACGGGCGATCATTGATAATGCCATCGTGGTTGTTGTCGGCGCCGGTCGTGATATCCACCGGCTTGCCCGAGTAAAGCGACAACGCTGCGCCGAATGTAAAAAAACGAGTCGGCTGGCTAGAGGCCAGAAGGTCGAACTTGTGCAGGCGATCGTTATCGGATCGTCCCCATTCGGCGGCAGGATCATAGCTGTTGGCGGGAAAAAATGTGATGCCGCTGGTGTTGTTGTAGGTACGGCTGAGCGTGTATTGAACTTG
>PLBX01000246.1 GCA_003135495.1 Acidobacteriaceae bacterium
AAGTGCGACGGATAGATCATGGGCGAAAGCACGTCGCAGTGTTTGGCCATCGCTACGATGTCCTGCCCCGTATGCGCCAGGTCTACCGGGCGCTGCCACGCCATAATGCCGAAAACGTCGAGCGACAACAGAACGCCGCTGGGATGAATTTGCGCGTAGGCGCGATCCAGGAAATTGGCAATGACCTCGGATCGCTGCATTTCGTGGCTCGTCGCCTTGACGGGATGAGCCGTTGATCCGTGACCCTTCCTGGCGTGACCGGCTGCTGCACTTTCAGCAACTGGATCGGCCGCCGGCTGCTCAGGCACGGACGTGCCGGCAGATTGCTGGTTGGCCTGGAAGCTGAAAAGAGCGTCTTTCTGGTCGCCTTCGGCCGGGAACCGGACATAGTCAAACTGCACTTCGTCGACGCCCGAATGGGCTACGAACTTGGCCAGGGCGATATCGTAATCCTGAACCTTAGGGTTCGAAGGATCAGTCCACACCAGTTTGCCGTTTTCGCGCCACGGCTGCCCCGTTCTACGAGACTTTACCGCCAGGTCCGGATAGGTCGTGACCAGGTGCTCGTCGCGGAAGATGGCAATGCGAGCGATGGCGTGCATATTTTCCGAATGGATAAAGTGAATGAGCTTGGGCAGGTCGGAAATATAGTGGCGCTGTCCAGTAGCCAGCGGATGGTCGAAGGCTACGTTGACAATTCCGTCGCTATCCTTAATATCGAAAACCACCGCATTGCCCCCGACCTCGCGCCAGTGGCGGATGATACGTTCTCCATGTTCGCTTCCAGCCATCACTCCGGTCAGATAAATGGCGCGAACTTCGAAATCTCTTGCAACCGGAACAGATTTTTCTACAATAGGCGCTTCCAGAATTCCGGGTATGATGATCTGCTCTCCGGATTTAAGGAATACACCCTGACGATTGTGATTGGCAGCGCGAATTGCTTCCGCCAGTTCACTTGAAGTTAAGAATTTCGTGCGCTTCAGGTATTTGCGGGCCACGGAGGGAATGCTCTCTCCTCGCTGGGCGACGTATAGATCCGATCCCGGAGGGGCAATGACCGGGATAGCCGGCAAAGTTTCGTGCTTTTTTGTGGCATCGGCCTTCGCTTGCAGCAACTGCCCCGCATGAGCGCTTTGTTGTCCGGCGGCGGAAGGATGAATGAGTCCAAAACTGGCCACAAGCACCCGTAATGCGAAAGCAGCCACGCTGGTCACGGACAGCTTCAAATTCGAGAGCCGACGGACTGGCAGCCTAGCGGCCGCAAGTTTAAAAGCCAAATGTTTAGGCGACGATGAGCGCGAAAAATAAGACAAGAGCGTTCTCTCCCGAGGTTCAACCTGCATCTGATTGTCGATTGGCAGTAACCTCACTCGCCAGTTACGTCCGGCCAAGCACCGGGAGGCTCGCCGGACATGGGCGTCTGGGCGAGCGTTGATGGAAAGTTCCCGCAGACTGCAAAGAATTGCTGTTGGACGAATTGTGGGAAAGGCGCCGAAATAGACATCGACTTGTCTGGTGGCATCTAAAATCGATGAAAAGCGCGGAAATGCGAGCGTCCTAAAGATGGCGAATCGCTTGCACAAGCAACAGGTGGGAGAGAAAGGCACTTTGCTCCCGGAAGACTCCAAAATGAGCAGTTTTGCCGAAAACTTGCAGTTTCCTGAGAGGAAAAAAGGGCCCGAGCCAATGAGAACTAACCTTGCAACTGTGCTGGATCCCACCCGCCGAAGCAATGACGCCCGCGATTTTGAGACTGCTCTACGCCGGAAGATTGTGGGGCAGGATCAGGCAATCGAGAAAGTTGCGGAAATCTACCAGATGTTTCTGGCCGGCTTGAATGCACCAGGCCGTCCGGTTGGCAATCTTTTATTCCTTGGGCCGACTGGGTCGGGTAAGACCCGGGTGGTCGAGGCTGTCGCCGAGTCGCTTTTTGGCGACGCTCGAGCCTGCATCAAAATCGATTGCGCCGAGTTCCAGCATTCGCACGAGATTGCAAAGTTGATCGGTTCGCCTCCCGGATACCTCGGCCACCGCGAGACCCATCCCCTGCTGACGCAGGAAGCCCTCAATCAATGGCACACCGAGAAGTTGAAGCTTTCGATCCTTCTTTTTGACGAGATCGAAAAGGCCTCCGACTCGCTCTGGCAGTTGCTGCTCGGAATTCTGGACAAGGCAACGCTGACTCTAGGCGATAATCGCCGTGTCGATCTTTCCAGCTGCATCATCATCATGACCTCGAATCTCGGCTCCGCCGAGATGAACGGCTTGGTCGATGGCGGCCTCGGCTTCGCAGCCAAGCCAGTGCAGGTCGACAACGCGCTCGACGACAAGATCAACCGCTCTGCCGTGGATGCGGCGCGACGTAAATTCGCCCCCGAATTCATGAACCGCATCGACAAAGTGGTCGTATTCAAGACTTTGCGATCCGAACACTTGCAGCAGATTCTGGAGATCGAACTCGGAATGGTTCAACAGCGTGTGCTCATGGCAGCGGGCGCTCACCAATTCGTTTTCAACTGCACGCCCCAAGTAAAAAGCTTTCTGCTGGCTGAGGGTACCGACCCGAAGTATGGAGCTCGGCACCTGAAGCGCGCAATTGAACGCCATCTGGTCTTCCCGCTAGCGAACCTCGTTGCCACCGGTCAGGTGCGGCTCGGGGATTTCATCCGCGTCGACATGCTCGGCGAAAGCAAACTCACCTTCGTTAAAGAAGCCGAAGGCGCTATGGTTCCCGTGCTGCTGGAGCGCTATGGAGCAGCGGCAACCATGCCCACCGTAGCGGCGGCAAGGGCGGCGCGTCCGATTGTTCAACGCAAGGAGTTCGGCGCCGAGAATAAGTAAATCAAGTTGCTGGTAGGTAGGGACATCGCGAAAGCGGTGTCCCTTTTTTCATTGGCGATGTAGCAAGGGGATTGAGAGTTGGACGGCGGTTATTTCAGCATCCAGCTTATTCTTTAACGAAAAGCGCAACTGGAAAATTCGCGAAAGCTTGCGCTGCGCCGACCTCACCTTCGGCTTCAAGAGCTTCCCCGGTCAGTACGTTGCGATACTTTTCTCGACACTTACATGGGAGCAAAACATGAGTGTCTCCCCATATCTGCGATTCCAGCGGCAGAGTATCTATACCATCCGTATCGGCACTATTTTCAGTAGTGGCAACTCCAACGTCATTGATCAAACCCGCCACCAGGCGCGGAGCAATCACCACCGCCGTCAAATCCTGATACTTCCTCTCAAATGCGACCACATGATTCGACTTCGCGCCGGAAACGGCCAGAGGCTGATACTCGCCCTGCTGAAAAAGATCAGGATGCTCCCGCCGAAAGCATAGCGTTCTCCAGATCAGATACAACTTCAGCCGGCCATCCTCCGGAGTCTCGAGCAAGCGGCCTACGGATAACGCATCTGGCGCGCTGCCCCAGCGCTGAAGATCGTCGAATAATTGCTGGCGGTGAGGGTAATCGACGGGACGCCGATTGTCTGGATCAACCAGGCTGAAATCCCACAACTCAGTTCCCTGATAGATGTCGGGCACTCCGGGACACGTCAGCTTCAAAAGAGTCTGGGACAAGCTATTCCAAAATCCAATGCGAGCCACCCGCCGCTGAAAGGGAATAAAGTCCTTGAGAAAGCGATTCTTTGCCGTGGGATCGAGCAACGCTTTTACGAAGGACGAAACCGCATCTTCATACTCCGTATTTCGGTTGATCCAACTGGTATTTCGCTTGGCTTCACGAATCGCTTTCAACATATAAGCTTCAATGCGATCCCTGAAAGTCTCCCACTCGTTCTTATCGCTTTTCTCATCAAGTAAGTGCAATGGCCAAGCGCCTACCAATGTCTGATAAAGCAAATATTCATCGTTCGGCGTGGGAGCGGGCCGGTCGTTGACTACGCGCTTATAGCTGCGATTGAAGCGGCGCCAATCGCGCACGCGAAGCCGCCACAGTCCAGGAATTTCGGAAAGCACGTTAATGCGGGAGCGCACATCCTCAGAACGCTTTGAATCATGGGTGCTGGAGGCAAGCATGGTGTGAGGCCAGGAGGTCAGTCGTTCCTGATTAGCGGCGTGAAACTCCGAGTTGGTCACTCCAAAGCGGCGAAGATCGCTTCCCACCTCATTCAACGAAACCAGGCGGTTATAACGATAAAAAGCGGTATCCTCTATCCCCTTCGCCATAACCGGGCTGGTGAACTGCTGAAACTTCATGGCGAAGTTTAGGACCGCATTTCGATATGCAGGATCTTGCCCTTCTGCGATGCGGGTCAAAAGTACTTCGCCGATGAAATCGAAAATGCTCGTGTCCGCAGCTGGGCTTCTCCACTTAGCCGTAGCGACGGCTTTGTGAATGTAGCGAGCATCATTTTCAGAGACACCCGATGGACTGACATAAGTGCGATAGACGGGAAAACTCGCGACGATTTCCATCAGCGCGGCCCGCAGGCTGTTAAGCGTGAAATCACACGTGCGCCGCTTCGCCAGAGCGATCCGGATCAACTGATTGGCAAGTACATTCAGCTCACTAACCAGAGCTACTCGAATAATCAGATTCCGGCACCGGTAAGCCAGGTCTTCAAAGTCAATCTCATCGCCGATAAAATTCCGGTAGATGCGCTCCAGTCGCATGACGGCAGCCGAATCCACGAAGAGGCCATTCATCAGGTTTGCGAAGTCGTAGCCGGTGGTCCCGCTGACTTTCCACTCGTTGGGTAATCGCTCTGACCCGCTAAGAATTTTTTCGATAACAACATAACGCGAGTTATCACTCGTGCCTGACGCGCGCTCCGCTGTGCTAACGGCACTTACAATGCTCGCGTTAAGCCGCTCGAAATATTGACCCGGGTCATAAAGGCCATCAGGATGATCGAGCCGCAAACCGTCGACCTTGCCCTCGGCAATCAATCTAAGAACGAGGCGATGTGTTGCCTCAAACACAGTCTCGTTTTCCATGCGTATGCCGGCAAGATCGTTAGTGTCAAAAAAGCGCCGGTAATTGATGTCGTCAGAGGCGACGCGCCAGTTCGCCAGGCGAAAGGCTTGCGCTTTGATTAGTTCGTGCAATTCATCGAAACTTGCCGGATTGGCCGGATCTCCACTAATCAGTTCGATGGCTCGAGTTATACAAGCAGCGATTTCAGGAGCTCGCGCTGTTAAATCCGCCAGTCGCCGCTTATGAATCTCCTTGTCGCGATTGCGTTCTGCAACGCGATCCACCGCAGTTTCCTGCCTCGCCGGCAAATGCCCGAAGGCGGTGATCAGGCTCTCGAATTCCAGCAGGTCCGGGTTCTGTTCCCCTATTGCCTCAGCAGCCTGCGCCCCGCAGTGCTGAAGAATCCGTGGATATTCTTTGGGATCGATTGGGAAACGATGTTCATGGTAGGAAATATCGAATTCGCCGCGCTCGGCGTGAAAAACCAGCTTCAGTTTCCCGCTCTCCAGCACGGCTCCGTAATGATCACCGAGTACGGGGACCAGTACTTTTCCATGAAGCTCTTCTTTAAGCGGCTGCCAATCGATATCAAAGAAATTGGAGTGGATCGAGGCCTCTCCATTTTCGAGCACATCGAGCCACCACGCATTATCGCTGCCCATGATGCCCATGTGATTGGGAACGATATCGAGAATCAATCCCATGCCGCGCTCATGAAGCGCGGAAACACAGCGATCGAAATCTTCAGCTGTGCCGATCTCGGGATTGAACGAGTTGTGGTCGACGATATCGTACCCGTGCATGCTCCCCGGACGCGCCTTCAGACACGGAGAGATATAACAATGGCTGATGCCGATCGCGGATAAATAAGGAACAATTTCAGTTGCCTGAGCAAACGTGAAATCTTTATTCAATTGCAGGCGATACGTCGCGACGGGAATGGACGGGCGCGTATTCATGATTCCAGATACCACGCTACCGACCATGCCGGCAGGGTCCCTTGTTGCAGAAACTGAGCGATTCCTTCCTCGCTGACATATAGAGGAGTTACAGCAGAAGGACTATAGCCCACCGAAGCCTGCGATCCTAGATTTGCCAACAGCCTAAGTTTCGAACCATCCTCGAATCGCCAATTGGCAGACAGGCCGTGATCTCCATGAAGTTCGTAACTCGATTGTGGACTACATGACCTTGCCAGAAGCGGAACAATTGTTTCGCGCCTCAATTTTAAAAGTTCTCGATAGAAATTTAGCAAGGCCTGATGACTTCGCTGCTTGATCGAATCCCAATCGAGCCGCGATGCCTCGAAGGTTGAGAGCGCGTTAGGATCGGGAATGCGCTCGCGATCCGCCGGATTGTTAAAGGCCGCGAAGTGAGCAAACTCATTTCGCCTACCATTAGTAACCGCGGCCGCCAAATCTTTTTCGAAGTCGCAAAAAAAGAGGAATGGAGAATTCGCTCCAAACTCTTCGCCCATAAACAGCATTGGGGGAGACGGCGCGAGAAGAAGTATTGCCATCGCCGCTCGCACCGCACGTAGGTCGGCAATCTTCGTAATTCGATCCCCAAAGGCCCGGTTCCCGATCTGATCATGATTCTGGAGGAATGACACGAACGCAGTCGTACTCAGGCCGGCAGTGACTTCACCGCGAGCTGCTCCATTTCTGTGGCCGGAAGCTTCGCCCTGATAGGCAAACCCTTCCGTCAAACAACGCCCCAGTTGAACGATTGGACTTTGGGAGTAATCCGAGTAATAGCCATCCTTCTCGCCGGTAAGCAATACATGTAACGCATGGTGGATATCATCATTCCACTGCGCCGTGTAAGTCTTGGGTTCGCAGCGTTGCTTCCCAGTGTCACTAGCTACTTTTTTTCTACGTTCCAGGTAACGTGATTGATTGCGATCATTCTCAAGAATGAGATGGATGTGGCGGCGATCAGGACCGATCGACTTTCGAAGGGTGTCAGCTAATTCCGTCAGAATGTCAGGCTTCGAATCGTCGGCGATCGCGTGCACCGCATCGAAGCGAAGCCCATCGAAATTAAATTCGTTTAGCCAGTAAAGCGCATTATGGATGAAAAACTCTCGCACCGGACGGCTGTGTTCGCCATCAAAGTTGATGCCATTGCCCCATGGCGTGTGGTGCCGCTCGGTAAAGAATTGAGGCGCGTAACAACCGAGATAATTTCCTTCAGGGCCGAAATGGTTGTAGACAACATCCAGCAGAATCATGAGCCCTCTGCTGTGAGCGTTCTGCACGAGTTCTTTAAGATCTTCCGGCCGGCCATAACTGCTGTCAGGTGCAAAAGGATAAACTCCGTCATATCCCCAATTTCGCTTGCCTGCAAAGTCGGCGACCGGCATCAATTCCAATGCGGTGACGCCAAGATCGGCCAGATAATCGAGGCGCTCTCGCACAGCAGCGAACGTTCCGGCCGGAGTGAACGTTCCAACGTGCAGTTCATAGACCACTGCCTCTTCCCATGGACGGCCTTTCCAACTTAGATCCTTCCAGTCGAAAGCCGTTGGGTCGATGACTTCGCTCGGAGCGTGAACGTCCTTACCCTGAAAGCGGGACGCCGGATCAGGAACTTTCTGTCCCTCATCGATCTGGAAAATATACTTCGCTCCTGGGTGCACAGCATCTGTTACTAACTCGTACCAGCCAGCCTCTTGCGCATGTAAAGGCATTCGAAGAGATCGCTTGCCCTGGATAACTTCGAGATGAACGCTGTGCGCTGCAGGCGCCCAGAGCCGATAACGAATGCTGCCATCGTCCCGGCATTCAGCGCCGAAAGGCATATTATGACGACGCTTCACTTGACTCGTCCTTGCCCGGTTCTTCCTTATTGGAATTCGATTCTTCCTTGCTGTATCCGTCCTTCTTCTCGCTTTTCCTGCGCTCCATCAACACCACCATCGATCGCGCTTTCAGAGGGTAGGCGTCGCCGCCCTCATAGGTCTTTCCTTGACGCAAGCCATTGTCCCGGGACGTATCCATCCATGCAATCCAACGATTGGCTGGATGAAACGCCGGCAGCATGAATGCGACGTCCTCGTGATAGGCATTCAGCAGAAGGAGAAAGTTTTCATCGCTCAATTTGCGGCCACGAGCATCGGTCTCGTCCAGACCCTGCCCTGAGAGAAACATTCCGAG
>PLBX01000254.1 GCA_003135495.1 Acidobacteriaceae bacterium
TACAAAAGATCGGTCCGGTCAGGTTACGCTATATCAACCGTGTTAGTTCGGCAAGGGAAGGTTGAGCTGTCACAGAAGTGACATTGACAAAGGGTAAGAGAGTCGATGGCACTTCTCGCACTTCGCTCACCAACAACTGATGTTACTCCTTCTAATATTAGGCCGTCCGTTAATCGGAACCTTTACTTTGGAAACCTGTTCAGGCGCCGCCTCTCCAATTGGGGCAAGAAATCCATAACCCTATGGCAAAGGTCTTAGGAGTGTCTCCCGCTCCGGACCTACCCCTCCCTACGCTACTCTCCGGACTGCGAATTCATTCGCACGAGGAATTGTCATCGGGAGGGCCCATGGCTAGGTTGGGTCTATTGATTGGTCTCAATCTAAAACTTGGCCATATGGAGGTAACAATGACGGCGCAAAAGGAAACTCAATCGTCCACCGCACAGAAGTCGTCCCACCAGGAATCAGGGCGGCAACAATCCGCTTTAGCCCGGAGAAGCGTTCTACCTGCTCTGTCCCCCGTGGGGACAGATTCATTCGATCTCTTGAACCCGTTTTCTCTGATGCGCAGGATGCAGGAGGAACTGAACCGCGCGTTTTCGACGACGGGAACCGGCAGTTCATCGGGTAGTGCAGGCAACAACTTGTGGATCCCGCCCATCGAAGTCGCTCATAAGGATGGCAATTTCGTTGTGTCCGCGGAACTTCCTGGTCTCTCAGACGAAGACGTCACCGTAGAGATCGATAATGAGGCAGTTGTAATTCAGGGCGAACGCCAGTTTGAACATAAGGAAACAAAAGGTGGAATAACCAGAACCGAGCGCCGATATGGTGAATTCTACCGGGCGATTCCCTTGCCGGACGGAGCCGACACGGAGAAAGCCCGCGCCGAGTTCAAGGACGGTGTGCTGCAGATAAGTGTCCCGGTTGCGCAGGAGAAGAGCAATGTGCGCCAGATTCCGATCCAGACGACGGCATCGGCGCAATCGACTAAGCCACAACCGGCCACGTCGCAATCGGCCGACGCAGCAAAGNNAGGCCAGAAGGCGGCCTGAGTCATGGGAACCTGAGTTACTGAGAGAAGTGCTGGTCGTCCGGTGGCGCTGGCAGTTGACGAGGTCAGCTTGGCTGAGGCATCATCGGCGATCAGACATTCCCTAGGCGATAGGGACAAGTCACAACCAGGGCGGACTGAGTGGCAACGACCGCATCCCGCAACCCACCGGCTTTTCTCTTCGATTTGGATGGCACGCTGGTGGACAGTGTTTATCAACATGTCCTGGCGTGGCGCGAAGCTCTGGAGTCTACTGGCATTGCGCTATCCGTATGGCGCATTCATCGCCGCATCGGCATGAGTGGCGGCCTACTGGTAAACGCCCTGCTAAGAGAGACTGGGCGAGCGGTAACAATTGAGCAGGCAGAGCAGTTGCAACAAACCCACGCAGCCGCGTATGCCCGACTGGCGGCGCAGGTCCGGCCCCTTCCGGGGGCAAGAGAGTTGTTGGCATTCCTGACCGAAGCCGGTATTCCCTGGGCAATTGCCACCAGTGGAAAAGGTGACTATGCCCGCGAAACTATCCGTTCCCTTGGCGTTGGTCCTGAAGTGCCAATCATTACTCGCGATCAGGTGGAGCGGGCGAAACCTGATCCCGATCTGTTTCTGGCTGCGGCCGAGCGTCTCAAAGTCGACGTGCAAACAGCAATCGTGGTTGGAGACAGTGTCTGGGATCTGCTTGCCGCGCAGCGCGCACGAGCGCTTGGTGTCGGCCTTCTTTCCGGTGGCTACGGCGAAGATGAACTGGAACGGGCCGGGGCTTACCGTGTCTACCAGGATCCGCTGGATTTGCTGCGTCATCTCGATGAGGTTGGAGTTCGAAACACTCTTAACAAAGGCTGATCGCGATCCGGAAGACAATCGCGCCGTGAGGGAAGGTAACGAACATCCCTCGTGCACCCAGGAGCCTTCATGAATGAGTCGGAACACGCGGTCGTGATTTTTGGTACACGTGGATCGTCCGAGGCCTATGCTATACGCGATTTTCTGCATCGGTGCGGCATTCGCTTCCAGTGGATTGAGCTTGGTGACGACGAACAAGCGCGCAGCCAGGCGCAGGTCACAGGTCTCAACGACAATCGACTGCCAATTTGTGCTTTCCCGGATGGTAAGCCGGATGCAACATCCGACGGTCCGGCAAATTACGGAGAAACTTGGCTGGTTCCTGCACCCTTCCCGATCTGAATACGATCTGAGCATCTACGGCGCTGGACCGGCGGGTTTGAGCGCGGCGGTGTATGGGGCTTCCGAAGGCCTGAAGACCGTGCTGGTTGAGCGCTTCGCCGTGGGCGGGCAAGCCGGCACCAGTCCCAAGATCGAAAACTATCTTGGCTTTCCTGAGGGCATAAGTGGGGCACAACTGGCGGAACGCGCTCGTGAACAAGCCTGCCGCTTCGGCGCGGAGATTCTGCTGCTCCGCGAAGGTGTACGCGGCGAATTTCAGCCCGGCAAAGGGACGGTCTATTTAGCGGACGGCACAACCATTATTTCGCGGGCTTGCATTTGTGCAACCGGAGTGGAATACCGTCGCCTGGACCTCCCAAACGAAGATCGCTTTCGGGGAGCAGGCGTCTACTATGGCGCGGGCGCGAGCGAAGCATCGCTTTGTGCAGCTACCGATCACGTTTTCATCGTCGGGGGCGGCAACTCGGGGGCACAGGCCGCAATGCATTTCTCCCGCTATGCAGCAAAGGTCACTATGGTCGTGCGAGACGACTCATTAAAGAAGACTGTTTCCCAATATCTCGTCGATCGTCTCCGCTCCGCTCCCCGCGTCGAAGTATTGTTGTTGACCGAGGTCACCGCGCTCCACGGCGATCAGACCTTGAATGCGATCATGTTGAAGAATAAACAGACCGGCGAAGAGTGGACGGAAGAGACCAGTTGGCTTTTTCTCTGCCTCGGTGGCGTGCCACACACGCAGTGGGCTGTGGAAGTTGGCGTAGTTCGCGATGAGTTGGGGTACTTGGTCACCGGTCCGGATCTAATGAGAAATGGTTATCGTCCTGACAACTGGCATCTCGACCGGGATCCTTATTATANNGATGTGCGGCATGGTTCGGTGAAGCGTTGCGCTTCAGCGGTTGGCGAAGGCGCTATGGCAGTAACCTTCGTCCATCGCTACGTGACGAGCGGGTAGGAGTGGATTAGGTGTAACTCTCCTGTCCTCCCCCTCGCTCGAATCGCCCGCTCACCGTGTGGCCTGCAGTTCAAGCGGCCTTTTGTGTACATTGCGGGCAATTGGACTGAATGTCGTCCTTATTGGCACGCAAGTAGTTCTCAAACGCTCCCCACCAGCGGGGCTTCAGCAAGGTTACACCAGAAGCGGCTTCCTCAGCGCGGGCCGCCGTTTTGGGACGTAGGGTTACTTTACCGGCGCCCGGGGCAGGATCGCTGAAAACTTCGCTGATCCGCTCGGGAAAAAGCTTGGCCACATCCAACGGTGGGCTAGTCTCGTCGCTTTCTTCGCCAATCGAATCCGCCTTAGGAAGAACGGGTCCTTCGAGCGGCGTGACGATCCGGTCAGAACCCTTCATATGCATCACCGGCCCCTCCTCCCAATACTGCTTGAACTCCTCCTCGTATTTTTTCCACTCGTCTCCTGAGCGCAGCGATTTCCCGTCGTATTGCGGAGAATCCTTGATTTGTTCTCTGGTGACTCCGGTGGCGAGACCGTCTTCGTGGTTTTCGTCGCCGGAAACGCGATCTGCGGGGAGAAGGAAAGATTCAGCTCCCAGCCAGCCACCGCCATCCACCACGAGGTAGCCAATCTCCATAGTGTCATGGTCAAAGATCACATCATCTACTTTGCCTAGTTTTGCTCCATCTGATCCGCGAACGGGGGCGCCGCGGATATCGCGGATGTCGCCAGAAAGACGCTGGGTTCCAAGACTACCGCAGTGAGCCATTAGTTGCCTCCCTCTCATTCATCTTTGATAAATTAATACACTGCGGACGCGAAGCTAGTTCCCGCCCGGCTAACTAGCCATTTTGTGGTCTCCAACGTCCTCGTACNNCTCGTACTCTGCGTCAATTACTCCCTCATCTTTCTTTGTCTGACCATCTGTCTGGCCATCGGCTTCGGGAGTTGCGCCGGCACTCGGCCGCCGGGCGTTTGATTGACCTTGGGCAGTCTTGTACAGTTGCTCGGCCAACTTGTGAGAGGCCTGCGTCAGCTTCTCTCGTGTCTGATCCATGGTGCGCTTGTCGTTCGAGTCCAGCGCCTTTCGGGCGTCAGCCACCGCATTCTCCACGTCGCCGCGTTCGGCGCCAGAAATCTTGTCACCACTTTCCCGCAGCATTTTTTCGACGTTGTAGACCAACGAATCGAGCTGGTTCTTGGCTTCGATCTCCTCGCGCTTTT